>DVGG01000070.1 GCA_018712825.1 Candidatus Faecousia excrementipullorum
GTGCTCTGTAGTGTGCCTGTATCCTCAAGCCTATTCTAACAAATTTCTATGAGCTGCGTTAGTGGCAATTCAGTTTCATGCTGTTTTGTGCCTTGTAGCGCAGCGGAAAGGAATGGTCATAAGCATGAAAAATCGTAAGCTGCTTTTTATTGCGTTGTTTGTCCTGTTTTTAATTGGGCTGGCAATTTTCTTGTATCCTGTGATTCAACAGGCCCGGATTGACAAACAAAGCAGACAAGCCGTCCAGCAATTTATGGCTGACCGTCCCGAGGAAACGCCTATGCGGCCTCAGCAGAATATTGAAGAAATCATCGACCAGCTTCCCTATGCTGACCTTTGGCAGGATGCCAAGATGTATAACCTGCACATCCTTTCCTCCCAGCGAGAGACCCTGAACAACTCCCTGGCCTATATCCATCCCCAGCTGAACCTGGCAGATTACGGACTGGATTCAGAGGTTTTTGCAGTACTCACCATCCCCAAACTGGACCTGGAAATGCCTATCTACCTGGGGGCAAGCAGCAGCAACCTTTCCAAGGGAGCCGCTATACTGGGCCAGACCAGTTTGCCCATAGGCAGAGGGAATTCCAACTGTGTCATCGCCGGACACCGAGGCTGGAATGGGGCAGATTTCTTCCGATACATTACAGAGCTGGAACCTGGAGACGAGGTTATCATCACAAACCTTTGGGAAACCATCCGCTACACCGTTACGGAAACGAAAATCATTGAACCCACAGATGTGGAAAGCATTTATGTCCAGCCCGTGCGGGACATGGTGACCCTTATGACCTGTCACCCCTTTGCCAGCGGCGGCAAGTATCGCTACCTGGTCTATTGCGACCGGGAAAAATGAGCAGAGGATTCTCCTCTGCTCTATATGAGGCATTCTGGGAACGGCGGCAGCCCTGCAAGGCAGGGATACAGACCGCCGGAATGGTTCGATTCCATTCTGTCTCTCCATAAAAATTCGGGCCAAGTTGGCCCGAATTAAATCCATCAAAATTGGCCTCAAAAATTCGTGCCAACTTGGCACGAATTTCTCAGAAGAAAGGATGTGAGAAAATGGGCGTAAATTTAGATGCGGTGTTCCGTAAGGCAGAGGCCGTGCGGAACAAAGAAGCCGCCCAGAAGCAACAACAGGAAAATGAAATACCCATAGTCCTGCTGGACAATCACCCCCTGTTTGGGAAGGGGCTTCCCTTCCGAGAGCCGACCCAGGAACGGCTTGACCAGATGGCTGAGAGCATACGCAGGAACGGTATTTTGAATCCCCTGTTGGTGCGCCGGATGGGAGAGCGGTATCAGATTCTGGGTGGTCACACCCGGAAGGCTGCTGCGGCAAAAATCGGCTACAAGGAGCTGCCATGTGTGGTTATGGATGTGGATGATGACGAAGCCGAGAACATCTTTGTCACCGACAACCTGATGCAGCGGCCTGGGCTGCTACCCAGCGAGAAAGCCTGGGCCTACAGGACCAAGTTGGAAGCAATGAAACGGCAGGCTGGCAGACCTCCGAAACAGCAATCAGAAACTTCGTCCCAACTTGGGACGAAGTTAGCCACCAACCCAACTTCGGGCCAGATTGGCCCGAAGTTTAATGCGGAAGAAAATTCCGCCCAACTTGGGCGGAATTTAGAAACAGCGGAACTGATAGCAAAAGAAACTGGCGAAAGCCGAAATCAAATCCGACGCTACATCCGCTTAACCTACCTGAATCCCGACCTGCTGAACCTGGTGGACGATGGAAAGCTGGGGCTGACCATTGCCGTGGAGCTGTCCTATCTGGACGAGCTGGTACAATCCATGCTGGCAGATTATTTAGAGGAACACCCGAAAGCATCCGTCAGCCAAAATATTGCTTCCCAGCTCCGGGACCTGGCAGAAGCCGGAACTATCACAGAATTGGACATAGAACAGCTGTTCCAGGAACCGGAGCAGCAGAGAGCGCCCAGAGTGCTGAAGCTCCAGCTGAAACCCATCCGCAAGTTTTTCCCGGCTTCTGCCAGCCCGGAACAGATGACCGCCATCATTACAGCAGCCCTGGAGAGGTATTACCGAGAGGAGGAAAACAATGGCCACCAGTAAAAACGGAAAGAACTATTACACCAAAGAGCAGTACCAGTACGCCAAATACCAGGCATCCGCCCTGGAGTACGCCCTGAGTAAGGGCTACCAGCTCATCCCCAAGGGCCAGTATTACACCATGCCGGAGCATGACAGCATGGTGTTTGCCCCCAACGGGATGTGGTACTGGAATAGCCGGGGGCTGAAGGGCAAAGCCCTGGACTTTATGTTCCACTACGAAGGGAAGAATCTGGTGGATGCAGTCCTGGAGCTGGCAGGAGATAAGGAACCATCACAGCTTACTGCGGCAATTACTCACGCCCCCTCCCAAAAGCCCAAGAAGCCCCCCACTCCTCTACCACCGAAGCACGCCTCCACAACGGAGCGCATATTTCACTATCTGTGCAAGGAACGAAAGCTGGATAAAAATGTTGTCATACATCTCATAGTTAAAGGCTTACTTTACGAAGAAATAAAATTCCAGGACGGAAAAGAATTTCACAATGCCGTATTCGTTTACAACAATCCGTCCGGACAGTTTGTAGGTGCGTTTCTTCGGGGATTAAATCCCCGCTTACCGTACAAACATGATTTGTATGGCTCATGCAAAGACTATGGCTGGCTGATTCCCCACCCCAGCCGGGAACCGGAAGCGTTGTATGTCTTTGAAGCCTGCATCGATGCAGCCTCCCACATGACCCTTTCCCCCTGGGAGAAAGCGGACCGGCTCTCCCTGGAGGGGCTGGCCCCAAAGCCTCTGCTGAATTATCTTGCCAACCACCCTGAAGTCAAGAGGGTGGTTTTTTGTTTGGACAACGATCTGGCTGGCCGGGCTGCCACCCAGCGGCTGGCGCAGCGGCTGGAAGGCGTGGAGGTGATGGTGCAAATTCCTCCCAATGGCAAGGACTGGAACGAATACCTGAAAAACGGAGGAACCAAACTTCCGCAGCCGGAGGTTTTTCTTCCTCTGAGTAACACCCCGGAAATAGAAATTTGAAAGGAGCAATTACGATGGAAAAGGTAGACCTGGGCTATAACCTTTATGAGAAAATGTCCTATGAGCAGGACTACTACCGGCAATGGCTGCTCTCTCAGCCCCCGGAAGAGATCCTTAACCACGCTTATGAGTACGCCATGCGGGAGGACATCCTCATGGCCATGGAAACCAAAGAACTGACAGACGCCCAGGCCCAGGCGCTTCTGAGCTCTGACACCCCTTTGTCCGATGTGTACCGGCAATTTGATAAAATTGAAACTGACCATATGGATGTAATTCGGGACTGCATTGAAAACCGTGCCAACGATATTTGCAAAGCCCATGAGGAACAGCGCAATGACGAAACTGAAAAGGCCCCTTTGCCCCAGGAAAATATGGACCTTGAAATGTAATCAAACGCAAAGCATTGAATTTTACAAGTGAGGATGAAAAACATGATTATCAACCAAATTGGTGCCCAGATTCAATATCAGGACACCCTTTACACTTGTGGTGATGCTGTTATTGCTACCCCATGTAGCGTATATACAGGGCTGTTTGGTGTCATTACAGAAATCCACATCCAAGACAGTCAAATACCTGCAAAAAAACCTCCGGAGTTTTGTTGCCAATTTTATCCACCATTCGACCCATTGGCAATAGAAGAATTGGAGAGCAGGTTCACTTGTCTTTGTAGCTC
>DVGG01000071.1 GCA_018712825.1 Candidatus Faecousia excrementipullorum
AATCGGCAAGAGCCGACAGCGAGAGATTTTTTTCCAGACAAAAGAATGGAAAACAGAGGAATACTTTGTGTATTTCCTGTTTTTCATTCTGCATGGATGGGAAAAAAGATCCGCTGCTCGGCCGCAGACGATTGATTCAGTGATTCCTTAATAAAAGGCAATGAACAGGAGAGTAGGCTGTGTCGCCCGGTCAGAGAGCCCCGGCTGGTGGAAAGGGGTGCGGTAACGGCAGCGGAAGATGGCCTGGGAGCCGGAATGGCGATAGGTAGTCATTCCCGGGTGCGCCCGTCACTGCGCCAACGAGGCAGCGGAAGCTGCGAACCAAGGTGGTACCGCGTCAATTTTTTGTCGCCCTTGAAGCTTTCAGGGGCGGCTTTTTTCTTTGAAGGAGGCTGTTTTCATGTGTGAAAAATGCAAGGGGAAATTCTATATTACCACCCCTATCTACTATCCGTCCGCCAAGCTCCATATCGGCCACACCTACTGCACCGTGGCTACCGATGCCATGGCAAGGTACAAGCGGCTGCAGGGCTATGACGTGCTGTTCCTCACCGGCACCGACGAGCACGGCCAGAAGATTGAGGACAAGGCCAAGGAGGCCGGCGTCTCCCCCAAGGAGTATGTTGACAACATCGTGGAAGGCGAGGGGGGCGTTCTGGATCTGTGGAAGCTGATGAACATTTCCAACGACCGGTTCATCCGCACCACCGACGACTACCATGTGGCCGCCATCCAGAAAATCTTCAAGCAGATGTACGAAAACGGAGACATCTACAAGGGCACCTACAAGGGCAAGTACTGCAAGCCCTGTGAGTCCTTCTGGACGGAGAGCCAGCTGGTGGACGGCAAGTGCCCCGACTGCGGCCGGGAGGTGCAGGATGCCGAGGAGGAAGCCTACTTCTTCCGTCTGTCCAAGTACGCCGACCGGGTGCGGGATCTTCTGGAGAACACCGACTTTCTGGAGCCCCGGAGCCGGGTGAACGAGATGGTGAACAACTTTATCAAGCCCGGCCTGGAGGATTTGTGCGTCAGCCGCACCAGCTTCAGCTGGGGCGTGCCTGTGGACTTCGACCCGGGCCATGTGGTGTATGTGTGGATTGATGCCCTCTTTAACTACATGACCGCCCTGGGCTTCCAGAACGACAAGTATCAGGATTTGGAGAAATTCTGGCCTGCGGATGTGCATTTTGTGGGCAAGGAGATTGTCCGGTTCCACGCCATCATCTGGCCTGCCATGCTTATGAGCCTGAACCTGCCGCTGCCTAAGAAGGTCTTTGGCCACGGCTGGCTCCTGCTGGACGGGGGCAAGATGAGCAAGTCCAAGGGCAACGTGGTTGACCCCTATGTGCTGGCTCAGCGGTTCGGCGTGGATGCCCTCCGGTTCTTCCTGCTGCGCTCCTTCCCCTTCGGCTCCGACGGCAACTTCTCCAACGAGCTGCTGATTTCCACCATCAACACAGACCTGGCAAACGACCTGGGCAACCTGGTGTCCCGGACGGTGGCTATGGCTCAGAAGTACTTTGGGCAGCACCTGCCGGAGGTGCAGCAGGCGGACGGGGAGAAGGACGCGGAGCTTCTGGAGCTGGCAGGCTCTTTGCGGGAGCGGTATGCGGCTCAGATGGAGAGCTACGCCTTCCAGAACGCCCTGGGTGAGATTTTCAAGGTGATTTCCCGGGCCAATAAGTATATTGACGAGAACGCCCCCTGGGTGCTGGCAAAGAGCGAGGAGCGTAAGCCCCGGCTGGCACGGGTGCTTTATAACCTTTTGGAGACCATCCGGATTTGTGCCGGCCTTCTTACCCCCTTCATGCCCCAGACTGCTGCGGAAATCGGCCATCGCCTGGGGAACCCCGCCATGGACTGGGACAGCCTGGGAACCTTTGGGGTGCTGCCGGCAGATGTTGCCACGGTCAACGGCCCGGCCCTTTTCCCCCGGATTGACATGGACAAGGAGCTGGCGGCTCTGGAAGAGCTGAGCAAGCCCGCTGCCCCTGTGGAGGAAGATCCCCTCCCCGAGCCCCTGCCGGAGATTGCCTTCGACGATTTCCAGAAGGTAGAGATGACGGTGGTGAAGGTGCTCACCTGCGAGAAGGTGAAGAAGAGCGAAAAGCTCCTGAAGTTCACCCTGGACGACGGCACCGGCACCCCCCGGCAGATTCTCTCCGGCATTGCCAGGTATTATCAGCCGGAGGAGCTTCTGGGCAAGACCCTGGTGGCCGTGACCAACCTGGCCCCCCGGAAGATGATGGGTCAGCTGTCCTGCGGCATGCTTCTCTCCGCCGAGCGGGGGGACAAGCTCCACCTGGTAATGCTGGACGCCGCCATCGCCCCCGGCAGCCGCCTGGTATAAGGCGGCGAGTCGCCGCCGGGGTGCCCCCGGTGGCAATTTCGGCGGCCAGTGGCCGCTGACAATGCGCACCAAGCTGGTGTGTAATCGTTACTTCCCTGACCCGCCCGGTATCGTTACTGCGGTGCAGTAGGTGCACAGACCAAAGCCCCCCTTGCGAAAGGGGGGTGCCTCGGCACCGCCGAGGCGGGGGGATTCCGCAGGCAAAGCCTGCGGAACTTCTTACCTATTCCCTCTTCACTTTTCACTAAAAAACCTTCCCCTTTCCACACGGGTTTGTACTTTGGTGGAGTGCCAACTGTGAATCCCTCAGTCAAAAATCAAAGATTTTTGCCAGCTCCCTTTCACAAGGGAGCCTTTGGGGTGCATAGACGAAGCCCCCCTTGCCAAAGGGGGGTGCCTCGGCTTGCCGAGGCGGGGGGATTCCGTGGCCAAAGCCACGGACTTCTTCCCTATTCCCTATTCACTTTTCCCTAAAAAACCTT
>DVGG01000072.1 GCA_018712825.1 Candidatus Faecousia excrementipullorum
AGTGGAATACTGTATGTATTTCCTGTTTTTCATTCTGCGTGGATGGCGAAAAAGATCCGCTGTCCAGCCGCAGACGATTTATTCAGAGTTTCCTAAGCTTTCCAGCCGCAGACGATTTGTTCAGAGATTCCCTTATGCCTTATCATGGAAAAGGCTGTCTTTCGGATTTTGCCCATCCGAAAGACAGCCTGTTTATCAGATTTGGTAAACCTTCAGGACCTGGGCAGGGCCTTCCAGGAGAAGGCGGGAGACCTTCCCCCCGGTGCCTTCCACCGTGACCTGCAGGGTGCCCCCCTGGTTTTCCGCCCGGAGGACGCCCCCCGGCAGAAGGCCCTTTGTCCAAAGGACGGAGGCCACCGAGCCGCAGCCGGTGCCGCAGGCCAGGGTGTAGTCCTCCACCCCCCGCTCGAAGGTGAGCACCCGGACGGTGGTATCGTCCAGGAAGGTATAGAGGTTAATGTTCGCCCCCTTGGGGAAAGCCGGGTCGTGGCGAAGGGCCTCCGCCCGGGGTTTCAGGGCTTCTTTATCCGCCCAGGTAAAGCCGGGAACCTCCACGATGCCGTGGGGCACCCCGGGACAGCCCAGCTCCACATAGCCAATGTCCCCCTTCCGGTGCAAATCCAGCACCCCGGGGTTGTTCAGCTGCACCCGGTACTGCTCCTCCCCCAGCCGCCAGCCGTAGACGATGCCGGCGTCGGTCTCCACGGACATGGATTCCGGGGCGATGCCCTTTTCATAGGCAAACCGGCAGATACACCGGCTGCCGTTTCCGCACATCTCCCCCCGGGAGCCGTCGGAATTGTAAAAATGGAGGCGAAAATCCCCCTTGTCCGAGGTGTCCACCGCCATAAAGCCGTCCGCCCCGGTTTTTTTGCACAGCGCCACCGCCATAGCGGCGTAGCGGAGGGCCTGTCCCCGGCCGTCCACCACCATAAAGTCGTTGCCTGCGCCGCTCATATGCCAACATTCCATGGCTTACCTCTCCAAAAAGTCCTGCATGGTGTAAAACCCCGGGGCCTTCCCCTGGAGGAACCGGGCGGCTTCCACCGCACCGTCGGCAAACATACCCCGGTTTGCCGCCTCGTGGCGAAGGGTCAGGGTCTGGCTGGGGGTGCAGATATGCACCTCGTGAACGCCTACCACATTGCCCATCCGCAAGGAGGCGATGCCGATTTCCTTTTTCTGCCGCTTCCCCTCTCCGGCTCTGCCGCAAACCTTTACCGCCTCCGGGCGGACTTCCTGCAATGCCCTAAAGAGCATATGGGCGGTGCCGCTGGGGGCGTCCACCTTCCGGTTGTGGTGGATTTCCAGGATTTCAATGTCCGCCTCGGGAAAACAGGCGGCGGCCTCCTTGGCGATGCGGCACAGCACCGCAATGCCAAGGCTCATATTGTGGGAGTAGAACACCGGGATTTTTTCCGCGGCGGCATAAATGAGGGCCTGCTCCTCTTCCGTGTGTCCGGTGGTGCCGATGACCAGGGGACAGCCCTGGGAGACGGCGTAGGCGGTCACTTCCGCCACAGCGCTGTGGTGGGAAAAGTCGATCACCGCCTCCGGCTTTACATCGGGAAGCTCCTGAGCATTTCTTGCCACCCCGTTTTCTCCGTCCAGGCTCACAAGGCCGGAAACTTCCTCCCCCAGAGCCTTCCGGAGAAGCTGACCCATGGCGCCGTTGGCGCCCCAGATTACCGTTCTCATGCGAGCACCCCCAGTTCCTTCATCCGGGCGTAGAGAACCTCCCGGTGGGCAGGCTCCATGGGGGTCAGGGGCAGCCGCACCCGGTCCTCCCCGAAGCCCAGGGCGGACACCGCCGCCTTGGCGGGGATGGGGTTGACCTCGCTGAACAATGCGTTCATCAGGGGCAGCAGCTGGCACTGAAGCTTGGCAGCCCCTGCCACGTCCCCGTCAAAAAACCGGCGGGTCATCTCCACCATCAGCCGGGGGGCAACGTTGGAGGCCACGCTGATGCAGCCCTGTCCTCCCATGGCCATCATGGGGACGGTGATGCCGTCCTCTCCGGAGTAGACCGTAATCTTGTCGCCGCACCTGGCAATCAGCTCCACCACCTGGGCCATGCTGCCGCTGGCCTCCTTGATGGCGGCGATGTTGGGGTGCTCAGAGAGCCTTGCCACGGTGTCCGGCAGCAGGTTGCAGCCGGTACGGGAGGGGACATTGTAGAGGATTACCGGCTTCTCGGAAGCGTCGGCAATCAGGCTGTAGTGGGTGTAAAGGCCGTTCTGGGTGGCCTTGTTGTAGTAGGGGGTGACCACCAGCACGGCGTCGGCCCCGTCGGCACAGGCGCTGTGGGTGAACTCAATCACGTGCTGGGTATTGTTGGTGCCGGTACCGGCAATCACCGGAACCCGTCCGGCAACTCTGTCCACGGTGAAGCGGATGACCTCCTTCCGCTCCCGGGGGGAGAGGGTGGCGCTTTCTCCGGTGGTACCCACCGCCACCAGGGCGTTCACCCCGGAATCAATCTGAAATTCAATAAACCGCCCCAGCGCCTCATAGTCCACGCCGGTGCCGGTCATGGGGGTTACCATCGCAGTGGCAATACCCCGGAACACACATTCTTTCATAAAAGCCTCCTTCAGGGGATATGGGACTTCTTCTGTGGCTATTCTACCACAAAAGCCGAAAAAAGGGAATACCAAAATCCGGGCGGCGCGGCGAGTCGCCGCTGACAATGCGCACGGCGGCTTTCTGCAAATCGTTACTGCCCCTCCAGTGCCCGGTGACGTTACCGGGTGGGAATCGAGGCAGCGCACCAAAGCCCCCCTTGCCAAAGGGGGGTGCCTCGGCACCGCCGAGGCGGGGGGATACCCAGGCTCCGCCTGGGTACTTCTTACCTAATCACTCTTCACTATTCCCTAAAAAACCTTCCCCTTTCCACATGGGTTCGTACTTTGGGAAGGTGCCTACTGTAGAATCCCTCAGTCAAAAATCAAAGATTTTTGCCAGCTCCCTTTCACAAGGGAGCCGCGGGCAGTGCCCGCTGACAATGCGCACGGGAATCTTCTGCGAATCGTTACTGCCCCTCCAGCGCCCGGTATCGTTACTGCGGTGCAGTAGGTGCATAGACCAAAGCCCCCCTTGCCAAAGGGGGGTGCCTCGGCACCGCCGAGGCGGGGGGATTCCCCAGGCTGGCAGGTTTCCACATGGGTTTGTGCTTTC
>DVGG01000073.1 GCA_018712825.1 Candidatus Faecousia excrementipullorum
ACCACAAAGGTTGTAGACGTGGTATACTGCGGCACATAACGGATTCCCACAAAAACGTATGAAAGCATTGCTGCCGCCAGCGCTCCCAAAAGATCCGCTGTTCAGCCGCAGACGATTTATTCAGAGGTTCCTTAGAACTCCCAATTTACCTCTGCCGGAAATGGGTTCCGCTTTGCAGAGCTGTGGTTTGGAGAATATACCTTTGAGCTGTTTGATATGGAGGAAGGATTCCTGGAAGCTGAGCTTCTGGATATCATCAGGCAAACCCGGAGCGGTAATCTTCAAATAATCGTTGCAAACGATCTGGGAAGAAAACACTGGCTTTGGGATGCAGCCTTCCATATGAGCGAGGATTATGCCGACTTTGCGGCAGTCCTGGAGAGAATCCAGAAGCCAAAATCCCTTTGGGACAAGCTGACAAAACGCAGAATCCAATACGAAATCTACAACTGGAATACCTATCGGTGCATTTTGAAATAAGAAATTCCCGTTTTCCGCCTCAGTAAAGTCTGAGCATATGCAATTAAAGGAGAAAAGGTATGGCTATCTCTTCTGACCCTATTCCCACTACCAGCGCAGTGGATGTTATCGAAAAAATTGTTTATGACTTTGTTAAGCCTTTGGGCTTCCGGCGGTTCGGAAGAACCCTTCACCGGTTTGTGGAGGGGGATATCTCCCAGGTGATTCACTTTCAAAATGGATGCCCTCAGAAAGGAATCCCGGGGCTTTTGTGGGTTAACCTGGGCATTCGGGTGCCGGAATGTCAGGAAAAAGCCTTCACCCCTTCCCTGCCCCTTAAAAAATACTACCAGGAATACCAATGCAACATCCGAACCACCCTGAGTTTCTGCACAGACGGCAAAGACGTCCCCTACAGGCTGTGGAAAAATCCCCAGAAGATTGCCGCTGACATAATTTGCAAGCTGGAGCAGTCCGTCCTGCCGGTTTTTGACGTCCTGAACAGCCGGGATGCCATTTTGAAATACCGGGAGGATTATCCCCGGTTTGACCAAATGAACCACCTGGTTCTTTTGGAAGCCGCCATGATTTGGGGGCGGAGGGGAGATTTCCCAGAGGCTTGTGGGCTTTTCCGCCGGTACTTTGCCCAGGTGACGGAAGAACACAAAAATGCTTTGGAAAACGGCAGAAAAATCTATCTGGAAAAGGGGCAGTCCCTGAGCTATCTTAACGAAAAAACCGGGAAAACAGAAACCGTGTTGGCAGAAAAGAGCGGGTATTACACCATATTCCACTCTCCCCAGGCGCATCTGGAGTATCTGAAACAGCTGGCATCCCAGCTGAATATCCCTCTGGAAAACCTGTAAGGGAATTTGCGAATTTTCATTAAAATCAAAAAAATCCCTGACCGGTGCGAATGAAAACGCTTCCGGTCAGGGTATTTTTTTGCGGGGCTATCCAGAGGGCAATCTGCCAAAGGGGGGATGGCAGCAGTGGAAGCTGTGAACGGCTGCGGCGAACCAAAAAGGTCTGCCGCAGCCGTTTTTCCGCGTACAAATCGCCCGGCGCTGTACTTGCAGGCCCGGCTGAACACAGGTCTGAGCAGGTCTCCTGACTCGGAAATCTTCAGCGCTGCACGGCCTTCTCAGGAAAATCCCAATGACCGACTTTCGTCAAGTGCAGTGCCTCCCTCCATACAGTGGCGGTACCGTCCGTGATTCTCACACGATTCTCTATTCTCCCGGATAGGCAGCCCCTATCCCGGGCACTCAGACACTTATTCATTTGCAAGACTAAGATACCACCAACCGGGCGGTTTGTCAATACGGTTGATTTGGTGATTTGTTTATTGTATGATAAGAAAAAACGCAAGGAGCGAAGGCAATGTATCAGAAGCAAAAAACCATCCGGTCTGTGCTTCTGGCTGGGGTGCTGATCCTCAGTCTGATTCTGGGGGGCTGCGGTGTAGACAATGTGTCCCCTACCGCCCAAAGCACGTCCCCTACTGTGCAGACCACCCAGCCGGAAACCTCTCAGCCGGATACCCAACCGGAAACCACTGCCCCCGCCCTGCCCCAGGGCTCGGAGCTACAGGTGCGGTTTTTGGATGTGGGGCAGGCGGATGCGGCCCTTATCAGCTGCGATGGGCACCATATGCTCATTGACGGCGGAAACCGGGGAGATTCCAACCTGATTTACGCCGTATTACAGCGGGAGGAAATCTCTTATCTGGACATGGTGGTAGCCACCCACGCCCATGAGGACCATATCGGCGGTCTTCCCGGTGCTTTCCAGTATGCCTCCGCCGGCCTGACCCTCTGCCCGGTAACCACCTATGACAGCGATGTGTTTGAAACCTTCGCCGCCAAAGCCCTTGAAAAGGGCGGCGGTCTCACCGTTCCCCAGCCGGGAGACACCTACCCCCTGGGCAGTGCCACCGTCACCATTTTAGGGGTCAATGGAGAGGCGGACACCAACAACACCTCCATTGTCCTGCGGATTGACTATGGGCAGACTTCCTTCCTCTTCACGGGAGATGCAGAGCGGGAGGCGGAACAGGTGATTCTGGATTCCGGCCTTCCCCTGTCTGCCACGGTGCTGAAGGTGGGCCATCACGGCAGCGACACCTCCACCACCTATCCCTTCCTCCGGGAGATTATGCCCCAATACGCCGTGATTTCCGTAGGCACCGGCAACAGCTACGGCCACCCCACCGAAGAAACCCTCAGCAGGCTCCGGGATGCAGATGTGGAGGTTTTCCGGACGGATATGCAGGGAGATATCGTCTGCACCTCCGACGGCAAAACCGTGACGGTACAGCCCCAGCGGAACCAGAACGCCGACACCCTGGGGCCGGCTACCCCCACCACCCAGCCTCCGGAAACCCAGCCAGAAACCCAGGCACCTTCCCTGGAGGGGATTCAGGTGCTGGTGTGGCCGGAGACTGTGAGGCAGAACGAAACCGCCACAGTCACCATCCAAGGTCTGCCCAACACCACCTATTCCATCACCATCAACTACAAGTCCGGCCCCTCCTCTGCCCAAGGGCTGGAGGACAAGACCAGCGACGGCTCCGGGCAGGTATCCTGGAGCTGGAAGGTAGGGGGACGCACCAGCCCCGGCACCTTCCACATCACCGTCTCTGGCGGCGGAGAAACCCTCACCCTTCCCTTTACGGTAACAGAATAAATGTAAGCGGAGAACCGTTCAAAACGGCTCTCCGCTTTTGTTATTCTTCCCAATGGAACAGCTTTTCCAGGGCGTCCCGGGCGGCGTCCTGCTCGGCACGCTTCTTGCTGCTGCCCTTGCCGCTGCCTACCTTCTGGTTGTTCAGGTGGACATCCACGAAAAATTCCTTGTCGTGGTCCGGGCCCTGCTCCCCGGTAAGTACATAGGTCAGCACCTGGTTCTTTTTCTGCTGCACCTGCTCCTGGAGGGCGGTTTTGTAGTCCACGTTCCGCATCCGGCTTACCGGCACCTCCCGGAGGACAAACCGCTGGATAAGACCCCGGGCGGCCTCCATGCCGCCGTCCAGATAAGAAGCAGCCAGAATAGACTCCACTGCATCTGCCAGGATGGAAGCCCGGCGGCGTCCGCCTCCCTGCTCCTCCCCATGGCCCAGCATCAGGTGTCTGCCCAGATTCAACTCCTGGGCCACCCGGTCCAAAGCTGCCTCGCAGACCATATCCGCCCGCATCCGGGTCAGCTCTCCCTCAGGACGGTCGGGGAAGCTCTTGTAAAGATATTCCGCCACTACCATGCCCAGAATGGAGTCTCCCAGAAACTCCAGCCGCTCGTTGCTTTTCAGGCTGTCGTGCCAGTGCTCGTTGGCATAGGAGGAGTGGGTCAGGGCATTTTGCAGCAGGGTGATATTATGGAAGCGATAGCCCAGAGCTTCCTCCAATTCCTTAATCATGCTTCATTCTCCTTTGCCTGCAAAATCCGCAGACCTGCCTCCAGCTCCTGGGAGAAGTCCTGCCCGGCGGCCTCCATAGCCTGCCCCACCGCATTGGAGAAAGCCTTGGCATCGGAGGAGCCATGGGCCTTGATTACCGGCTTGCGGATACCCAAAAACTGGGTGCCGCCAATCTCCCGGTAGTCCAAAAGCTTCTTGAGGCTCTTGATCCCGGAGCTGCACAGAAGGGCCGCCACCTTGGTCAGGGCGTTCTTCTTGAACATCCGGCTCACCAGAGACCCCATAAAGGCAGCGGTGCCTTCGATGGATTTGAGCAACACATTGCCGGAAAATCCGTCGCAGACCACCACATCCACAGCGCCCATGGGCACATCCCGGGCTTCCACATTGCCGGTAAAATTCAGAAGACCCCGGCTGCCAGCCTCCTGCAAAAGGGCATAAGCCTCCTTCTGCAAAGGGGTTCCCTTACTGTCCTCGGTGCCGATGTTCAGAAGTCCTACCCGGGGATTCTCAATGCCCAAGCATTTCTTGGCATACAGAGAGCCCACCAGACCGAACTGCAGGAGAAACTCCGGCGTACACTCGGCGTTGGCGCCGCAGTCCAGAATCACCGTCTTGCCCCCGGCCTTATTGGGCATGGCAGGGCCCATAGCCGCCCGGCGGATTCCCTTCACCCGCTTTACAAGCAGGGTGGCACCCGTCAAAAGGGCTCCGGTGCTGCCGGCAGAGATGAAGGCATCTCCCTGGCCCTCTGCCAGCATCCTCAGGCCCACCACCATGGAAGAATTCTTCCGCTTGTGCAGAACCGTTGCCGGGTCGTCGTGCATATCCACCACATCGTCGGCGTTGGCAATCTCTACCCCCTCCGGCAGATCGGAGATACCGTTTTTCTTCATCACCTGAAGAATCTCCTCTCCCCTGCCCACCAGGGTAATCTGGGCGCCAAAGTCCTTGGCCCCCTGGAGGGCTCCCAGAACCGGGGCCTCCGGTGCCAGGTCGCCGCCCATGGCATCGATGATAATTTTCATAGCTGCACCCTCTTTCTACTTAAATACCCGCTTCCACCATCCGGTCGATAATTTCAAGAGAACGGTTGGCAATGGCCAGATTCTTCTCCGCCTTTTTCCGGATCCGCTGTCCCAGCGGGGAAATGATACTGAAATTCACATTCATGGGCTGAAAATGGGTAATGTTTTCATCGCTGATATAAAGGCTCAGAGCGCCGATGGCGGTTTCCTTGGGGAATTCCGGCAAGGGTCTGCCCTGTACCTGGGCCGCCATGGCCACCGCCGCCAGGAAACCGGAGGCGGCACTCTCCACATAGCCCTCCACCCCGGTCATCTGA
This sequence comes from Candidatus Faecousia excrementipullorum, assembly GCA_018712825.1. Lineage (GTDB taxonomy): Bacteria > Bacillota > Clostridia > Oscillospirales > Oscillospiraceae > Faecousia > Faecousia excrementipullorum. Next base: position 5,220 of record DVGG01000073.1, read on the forward strand.
CCGGCAAAGGCCACCAGAGGATTTCTTCTGTCCCGGTAGAACCTGTCCAGCAGCTTGGGAGACTGGAGGAAGGTGTTCCGGTGCATCACGCCGTAGCGGACAAACTCCGCATTGCGCAGGGCGGGAATCATGGAAAACACCCGCCTCTGCTCCGGGAATTTCAGGTGGGTCTGAAAGCCCACCAGGTTGTAAATGCTCTTGGCGCTGTTATCCTGGCGAAGCTGCACCACGGCATAGGGCTCCTTCCCGGTGGCCGGGTCGATAAGCCCCACCGGCTTCAAAGGGCCGAACCGGAGGGTATCCTGACCCCGGCGGGCCATCACCTCCACAGGCATGCAGCCTTCAAACACATTCTTGTCCTCGAAGCCGTGAACCTCCGCCTCCTGGGCGGAAACCAGCTCCCGGACAAAGGCCTCATACTCTTCCTTGTTCATGGAGCAGTTGACATAATCCGGTGTACCCCGGTCATACCGGGACTGCCACCAGGCCTTGGTCATGTCCACCGACTCCGCCGTTACCAGAGGGGCTGCCGCATCGTAAAAGTGCAGGTAATCCTCTCCAAAATAGGCACCGATGGCTTCAGACAGGGCATCGGAGGTCAAGGGACCTGTGGCGATAATCACCGGCCCCTCCGGCACCTGGGTCAGCTCCTCCTCCACCACCGTGATATTGGGGTGGCTGCGGATTTTATCCGTGACCATCCGGGAAAAGCCCTGGCGGTCCACCGCCAGGCAGCCGCCGGCCTCCACCCGGGTGGCCTCGGCGCAGGTGAGAATCAGGCTTCCCAGCCGCCGCAGCTCCTCTTTCAAAAGACCCACGGCGTTTTCCAGCCGGTCGCCCCGGAAGGAATTGGAGCACACCAGCTCCGCAAAGGTATCAGCATGGTGAGCCGGTGTCATTTTCCGGGGCTTCATCTCGTAAAGCTCCACAGCCACGCCCCGCTGGGCCAGCTGCCAGGCCGCTTCACTGCCGGCCAGGCCGGCTCCCACTACTTTTACCTTTGTCATTTCGCTTTCTCCTTGGTTTTGGTGGTTTTCTTGGTTTTTGTGGTCTTGGTTGTTTTGGCGGTCTTGGTGGATTTGGCAGGCTTTTCTGCCTTCTCCTCCTGGGGTACCGTCCCTTCCTGATGCGCCGGTTCCCCCTCCTGGGCAGCCGCCGCTTTCTTATAGTAGCCCCGCTTGTCCTCCGGCAGGAAGTTTTCACATTCCTCGTTGATACAGAAGGGCTTCATCCGGCCTCTGCCGGACTTTTTGAACATGGTCTGACCGCACTTGGGGCAGTCCTCCGCCGTGGGCACGTCCCAGGTCATAAAGCCGCAGTCCGCCCCCCGCTCACAGGCGTAATAGGCATAGCCCCGCTTGGAGGTGCGCTTCAAAATGGCACTGCCGCACTTGGGGCAGCGGCCGGGCATTTTCTCCACAATGGGCTTGGTGAATTTGCACTCCGGGTAGCCGGGGCAGGCCAGGAATTTGCCGAACCGACCGCTCTTGATAACCAGATTCCGTCCGCACAGATCGCAGACCTCGTCGGTGACTTCCTCCGGGACCTTCAGCCGCACCCCTTCCAGGGCGGTTTCCGCATCCAGCATCTCCTGGTGGAAGCCCTGGTAAAAGTCCCGCAGGACGGTTTTCCAGTTGAGATTCCCCGCCTCCACCTGGTCCAGCCGGTTTTCCATGTTGGCGGTAAATTCCACGTCGATAATATCCTGGAACCGCTCCATCATCAGGCCCGTGACCACCTCTCCCAAAGGAGTAGGCATCAGCCGCTTATCCTTCTTATTCACATATTCCCGGTCCTGAATGGTGGACACAATGGCGGCATAGGTGGAAGGACGGCCTACGCCCTTTTCCTCCATGGCCTTTACCAACGTGGCCTCCGTATATCGGGCGGGAGGCTGGGTGAAGTGCTGCTCCTTCCGGATGTCCGTGGACTTGGCCCGGTCACCCTCAAAAAGCTCCGGCAAGGGGCTGCCCATGGCCTCGGTCTCCTCGTCCTTGCCCTCCTCGTACACCGCCAGAAAGCCGTTGAATTTCACGCTCTGGTGGGTGGAACGGAAGGTATGCCCGGCACACCGGGTGTCGATGGCTACCGTATCATACAGGGCGTTTGCCATCTGGGAGGCCAGAAACCGGCTCCAGATCAGCTTATACAGCCGGTACTGGTCCTTGGTCAGGCTCCCCTGAATCCGCTCCGGGTCCAGCTCCACATGGGTGGGGCGGATGGCCTCGTGGGCATCCTGGGCACCGGACTTGGTTTTGAAGGTATGGAAGCTTCCATAGTGGTAGGCCGCACCATACCGGCTTTTGATAAAGCTCTCCGCCGCAGCCATAGCCTCGTCGCTGAGGCGCAGGGAGTCGGTACGCATATAGGTGATCAGACCCAGGGTGCCTTCCCCTTCCACGTCCACGCCTTCATACAGCTGCTGGGCAATGGCCATGGTGCGCTTGGGGGTCATATTCAGCTTCCGGGAAGCCTCCTGCTGCAAGGTGGAGGTGGTAAAAGGAGGGGCAGCAGAGCGCTTCTTCTCCGCCCGCTTCACGCTCTGCACCGTAAACTCCTGGCCGGTGATGTCAGCAATGACGGCATTCACCTGTGCCTCGTTTTCCAGCTCGATTTTCTTGGTATCGCCGTAGTACCGGGCGGCAAAGGTGCCGGGTTTCTCCACCAGGGACAAATCCACGTCCAAAGACCAATACTCCTTGGGCTGGAAGGCACGGATTTCGTTTTCCCGATCCACCACCAGCCGGGTGGCTACAGACTGGACTCTTCCGGCGGACAGGCCCCGGCGAATCTTCTTCCACAGCAAGGGGGACAGCTGATAGCCTACGATTCTATCCAGAATCCGCCGGGCCTGCTGGGCATCCACCAGGGCATAGTCAATCCCCCGGGGGTGCTCAATGGACTGGCGGACAACATTCTTGGTAATTTCGTTAAAGGTGACCCGGTGGGTTTTCTCCTCCGGCAGCTCCAGAAGCTCCTTCAGGTGCCAGGAGATGGCCTCACCCTCCCGGTCCGGGTCGGTTGCCAGGTAGACGGTTTCCGCCTGGGCGGCGCATTTGCGCAAATCCGCAATCACATCCGCCTTATTCTCCAGGGGAAAGTAGTGGGGAGTAAAGTCCCCGTCAATATCCACGCCCATGGTGCTCTTGGGCAGGTCCCGCAGGTGGCCCATGCTGGCCTTCACCACATAGTCCGGCCCCAAATATTTTCCAATGGTTTTCGCCTTGGAAGGCGACTCCACAATCACAAGATTGGATGACTTTGCCATGTTTTCCTCCGCTAACAGTTCTTCAGAGATACCAGCCCGCCCGGATGGCTCTGAACCACGCCTTTGATCTGGAGCATGGTCAAAAGGGACAGCACCCTGGCCGAGGGCAGGTCTGAGGCGGCAATCACCTGGTCAATGCCCACAGGCTGGGAGCTTAACAGCGCCACAATGGTCTTTTCCGGGTCTGACAGCTGGGGTGTCGGTTTATTTACCCCACTATAAGGGGATTTTGCCGGGTTGTCAATGCCTTTTTTCTCCCCGGTATTCTCCACACTTCGGGAAAATTCGGGAGGAAGGGGCTTCTGCGCCACTTTTTCCTCCGGTTTTTCCAGCCCTTTGGCAAGGGCGGGCGGTTCCCGCTTCTGGATTTTCCCCGGGTAGCGGCACTCGTATTCCCGCACCACATCGTATCCGCTGAAAACAGCAAGGGCACCGTCCCGGAGCAAGGCGTTGCTTCCGGCACTGGATGCCACATCAATATTTCCCGGGATGACAAACACATCCCGGCCCTGCTCAATGGCGTTGGCTGCCGTAATGAGAGCCCCGCTGTGCTCCGGGGCCTCCGCCACCAAGGTTCCGTCACTCAGGCCGCTGATAATCCGGTTCCGCTCCGGGAAATTCCACCGGTAGGCCGGGGTTCCCGGAGGATATTCAGACATGAGACAGCCGGTTTGGGCAACCAGCCGGAACAGCTCCCGGTTGGAGGCGGGGTAAGCTACGTCCACTCCGCAGCCCAGTACCACAATGGGCTCACCTTCCCCGTCCAGGGCACCGTGGATGGCTGCCGTATCGATACCGGCAGCACCGCCGGTGACCACCAGGCCGCCGCAGGCACAGATCTGTGCGCTGATGCGCCGGGTGGCCTGCAGGCCGTAGCTGCTGGCCTTTCGGGTCCCCACCACGCCAATAAGGGGCCGTTCCTCCCACCTGGGGAGCTTTCCCCGGTAGTACAGCACCATAGGGGGATGGGGAATGTTTTTCAGTTTTTCCGGGTACGCCCGGTCGCCGTAGCACAAAATCCCGATTCCCTTTTCCTGGCAGACACCCAGAATCTGCCGTGCCTGGGTCAAATCCTTCTTTTCCAGAGCTTCCTGCTCCTGAGGATCCAGTCCCCGGGGCAGCTGTTCCCAGCCGCCGTGGTACAATTCCTCCGGGGTGGAGAACCGCTCCAAAAGTCTTGCCTTCTGATAGCCGCTAAGCCCGGAAAGCGATGCAAACCAAATCCAGTACAGCAGCATTCTCCACACCCCTTGTCTCTCTTTACTGTTTCATCTGCCACATCACAATGGTAGCCGCCACCGCTGCGTTCAGGGATTCGCACCGGGGATTCATGGGAATAATCAGCTCATTCTGGGCCGCTTCCAGGATTTCCTTCCGCACCCCCTGGCCCTCGCTGCCAATTACCACAGCCATCTGGGACAAAGGTGCCTGACGCAAATCCCGGGCTTTCTCCGATAGGGCCGTCACGCCGATTTCGATTTTCGCCTCCCCAAGAGCCCGGGCAGCCTCAGTCCAGGTGGTCTGCACCACCGGGCTGCGGAACACCGCACCCATACTGGCCCGGACGGTCTTATGGGAGTAGGGGTCGGCACACCCCTCCAGCAAAGCCACGGGAATCTCCAGGGCATCCGCCGTCCGCAGGATAGTGCCTAAGTTTCCCGGGTCCTGGATGCCGTCCAGCAGAAGCATTCCCGGCTTGGGGACAAAGGGAGCTTTCTCCGGCAGGCGGCACAGAAACAGCGCCCCCTGGGGGGTCTGCATGGGAGAGATGGACGCCATCACATCCTCCGGCACCTGCACCACCCGCACACCCTCAGGAATCTCCATGGAAACTCCATCGGACAAAATCACCGTATGAAGCCCCGGCCACCAGGCGATGGCCTCCCGGAGAAGCTTGGTTCCGTCCGCCGCAAAGAGCCCGCTCTCCTCCCGCTCCTTCCGGGAGCTGAGCAAGCGGCGTACCTGCTGCAGCAGAGGATTCTTCCGGGCAGTGATGCGCTCCATCACAGATTCTGAACCGTGGTCAGGGAGTCCGTATCTCCCAGCACCACAATTACATCCCCGTCTTCCATGAAGAAGTCGCCGCCGGGAGCCACATTGATTCTGCCGTTCCGGCGGATGGCGATGATGTTCACACCCAGCTTGGCCCGGACATTCAGCTCCCGCAGGGTCTTGCCAATCCAGCGCTTGGGTGCGGGGGTTTCCACAATGCCGTACTCGTCGGACAGTTCGATATAATCCAGCACGTTGGGGCTGGACAGGCTTCTGGCCAGACGGGCAGCGTTTTCCTGCTCGGGAATCACTACCCGGTCGGCACCCAGCTTCTCCAGCACCTGCCGGTGGGTTTCGTCCCGGGCCTTGCACACAATGTAAGGAACTTTCAGTTCCTTCAGGTTCATGGTGGTAAGGACGGAATCTGCCAGGTTGTCGCCCACGGCCACAATGGCACAGTCAAAGTCCTGCACATCCAGGGTGCGCAGCACCTCCTTGTCCTTGGCATCCGCCACCACCGCATGGGTGACCTCGCCGCTGATTTGCTGAACCAGCTCGCTGCGCAGGTCCATGGCCATCACTTCGCAGCCAAATTCACAGAGTCTTCTGGAAACTTCACGGCCGAAGCGGCCCATTCCGATTACAACACAAGATTTCATGGTTTTCCTCCTTAACCAATCAAAAGGTTTGTCTGGGCATACTGAATCCGGTCTTCCGCCTGATTTCCCAGCAGGAAGCCCAGGCTGATGGTCAGGATACCCACCCGTCCAAAGTACATAAAGATAATAATCATAATCTGACACAGCACCGTAAGCTTGGTGGTGACACCGGCAGTCAGTCCCACCGTACCCAGGGCGGACACGGTTTCAAACAGTGCATCCGTAAAGCTCACGGAGCAGGCCTCCGAAATGAAAATGGCTCCAAACACGCCCATCACCAGCATCAGGCCGGTAATGGTCAGCGCGTCGATTACCTTGTCATCGGGAATGGTCCGCCGGAAGATACACACCGTATGTCTGCCTCTGGCCTTGGTGTAGAAGAACAGGAACAGCACCATCACCGTCACCACCTTGGCGCCGCCGGCGGTGGAGCCGGAAGCACCGCCGATGAACATAAGCAGCACCGTGGTGGCCTTGGCCCCGTCCGTCAGCGCCGCCTGGTCTACAGAGGCATAGCCGGCTGTACGGGCGGTAACCGACTGGAAGAAGCTGTTAAGCACCCGCTGCCATGGCTCCATGTTTCCCATGGTCGCCGGGTTGTCCCACTCCATCCAGCCGATGAAGAAAGCGCCGCCGACAATCAGGAAAGCCGTACCAATCAGCACCATTTTGGTGTATACCGAAAATTTCCGGAAATTCCGCACCCGAACCAGCTCTTCCCACACGAAAAAGCCCAAGCCGCCTATCACAATCAGAGCCATAATGGTAATGCAAACCACCGGATCATTGTTGAAAACAATCACACTGGCGTTGGGGGCGATTTTACCGAAAATATCAAAGCCCGCGTTGCAGAAGGCGGAAACCGCGTGGAAGATTCCCCAGGTGGCCGCCTGTTCCAATCCAAAGTCCGGCAAAAACCGCAGGGTAAGAATCAATGCGCCGGTCAGCTGGATGGCAATGCTTCCCAGCACCGCCCACTTTTGCAGCCGCACCACGCTGGCCATATCGCTGACGCTGAGAGCTTGGGCCATCACCATTCTATGCCGCAGGCCCAGTTTTCTTTTCAGCAGGAAAATCACGGTGCTGGCAACGGACATAAAGCCCAGACCGCCGATTTCAATCAGGCACAAAATCACAATCTGACCAAAGCCGCTCCATAAGGTCCAGGTATCCCCCAGAACCAGTCCGGTTACGCAGGTAGCAGAGGTGGCCGTAAACAGGCCGGTCAAAAAGCCGTGGGACTGCCCGTCCCGGGCTGCCGCCGGCAAGGTGAGCAGCAGACCGCCGGTCAGAATAATCAAAGCAAAGGCCACCGCCACCACCCGGGTGGGGCTCATTGCCCTGCCGCGCTTTTTCCACCACAACCGAAGCAATCGATTGCTGAATCGAGACATAGTTTCGTCCCCTTTCCTTGTATCCAAATCTCACATCTGTTTATTATAACAATTCTTCAGGGCTTTTCAAGGGCTGCACGGAAAAAAGTTCACCATTCGTAAAAGAAAATGGAATTTTACATTTTTCCTTTTACAATATTTGCCCCCTGTGGTATGATGATAAAAAGAAAGCTCTGGAGGTGCTCACTATGGCATACAAGGAAACCTGGTCCGGGAAGATCAGCCGGAAGCTGGTGAAGAAGCAGCGCATCATTGATGTGGCCGCCGGTCGGCAAAAGGCAGATCTGGTCCTGAAAAACGCCACCTATGTAAATGTGTTTTCCGGGCAGCTGGAGACGGAGGACATCGCCGTTGCGGAAGGGCTCATTGTAGGCCTTGGGGAATACGCCGGCCTTCAGGAGGTGGACATGACCGGAAAGGTGGTCTGTCCCGGGTTCATTGACGCCCATATCCATCTGGAGTCCAGTCTGGTAAGCCCGGCGGAATTTGTCCGGGCCGTGGTGCCCCACGGCACCACCACCGTCATCACCGATCCCCACGAGATAACCAACGTCATGGGCACCGACGGCATTGACTATATGCTGGAGGCCACGGAGGGTCTGCCGGTGGATGTGCAGTTCATGATTCCCTCCTGTGTCCCCGCCTCCCCGCTGGATGAGAGCGGCGCCAACCTGGACTACCGGGATGTGGACAGCTTCTTTGATCACCCCAGAGTGCTGGGACTGGCGGAGATGATGAACTACCCCGGGGTGGTAGCCGGTGACAGCAGCACCGTTTCCAAAATCGTTGCTTCCCAGGCTCACCACAAGAAGATTGACGGCCACGCTCCCGGCCTCTCCGGGAAGGAGCTGAACGCCTATATTTCCGCCGGTGTCTACTCCGACCACGAGTGTGCCGACATGGAAAACGCCATGGAGAAGCTCCGCCGGGGCCAGTTCATCATGATCCGGGAGGGCACCGCCGCCAAAAATCTGGAAGCCCTCATGCCCCTGCTCCGCTCCTCCCAGCTTGCCAGCCGGTGTATGTTCTGCACCGACGACAAGCACCCCAGCGACCTGCTGGAAAAGGGACATATAGACTACATCTGCCGTCAGGCGGTGGCTATGGGAGCTGACCCCATTGTGACGGTGCAGGCAGCCTGCCTCCACGCCGCCCGGTATTTCCTCTTAAACAACCGGGGGGCCATCGCTCTGGGGTATCTGGCAGACTTTGCCGTGGTGGAGGATTTGAAGGACTTTCATGTGGTGAGTGTCTACAAAAAGGGAAAGCTGGTATATGAAAAGGGGCAGGTTGTCCCCTTCTCTCCCCCTCCTGTCTCCCCCTATCTGGCAGAAAAGGTCCACGACACCTTCCATCTGCCCCGGCTGACTGCTGAGGATTTTGCCAACCACCGCCCCAGAGGGGTCATCGGCATGGTACCCGGTCAGATTCTCACCCAGGACATGGGCTACGCCGCAGAGGTGGATGTAGGGCAGGACATTCTGAAAATGGCAGTGGTGGAGCGGCACAAAAACACCGGGCACATCGGCATTTGCTATCTCAAGGGCTACGGCCTCACCGCCGGAGCGGTGGCTACCTCCGTCTCCCATGACAGCCACAACATTATCTGTGTAGGGGCAAACGATGGGGATATGGCCTTTGCCTGCAATCAGATTGTGAAGAACCACGGGGGTATCGTGGTGGTAAAGGACGGTCAGGTGGTATCGGAGCTTCCTCTGGAAATTGCCGGTGTGATGAGCAGCCAGCCCCTGACGGCGGTAAACGAAGCTCTGGAGAGGGCCAAGGATGCTGCCTATGGTCTGGGGGTCAGCCGGGACATTGACCCCTTTATGACATTGTCCTTTATGGGCCTGCCGGTGATTCCCACTCTGCGCCTGACTACCCGGGGCGTTGTGGATGTACTGACCCAGCAGTTCATTTGACAGAACCGCTTTTGCGTGGTAGGATAGCATTATCAAAGAACAACAAGGAGGATGCCTGTGAATCCTTATTGCCGCACCCAGTTTTTGCTGGGGAAGGAGGGCATGGAACGGCTGCGGAAGTCCACCGTGGCGGTGTTCGGCCTGGGAGGTGTGGGGGGCTATGTAGTGGAAGCCCTGGCCCGGTCCGGTGTGGGAAAGCTGGAGCTGGTGGATCACGATGTTTTCAGCCTCACCAACCTGAACCGGCAGATTCTTGCCACCCGGGATGTGGTGGGGCAGGACAAGGTTTTGGTAGCTGCCCGGCGGATTGCCGCCATTGACCCGGAGATTCAGGTAAACCCACGAAAAATTTTCTACACCCCGGAGACTGCCCATCTTTTTGACTTTTCCCAATACGATTATGTGGTGGATGCCATCGACACGGTAACGGGGAAATTGCAGCTGATTCAGGCTGCCCAGGCTGCCGGCACCCCCATCATCAGCTCCATGGGCACCGGAAACAAGCTGGACCCCACTGCCTTTCGGGTGGCGGATATTTACGAAACCTCCGGCTGTCCCCTGGCCCGGATTATGCGCAAAGAGTGCCGGAAGCGGGGGATTCCCCATTTGAAGGTGGTCTACTCCCCGGAGGAGCCCATTTCCTGCACCCTCCCCCCCGACGACCCGGCCTGGGAAGAACTGCCCCAGGGCCGCAATTCCCTTCCCGGTTCCTGTGCCTTTGTCCCCGGTGTGGCGGGACTGATTCTGGCAGGACAGGTCATCCGGGAGATTGCCCAAGTGTAACCGAATCTGTTTTCCAGATTCCCATGATATTATCCAGTTGCAGAAAGGAAGATGTTCCAAATGTTTTACAAAAACGCAAGAATTTACACCTCAGATTTTCATTTCCGCACCGGTGCCTTTGAGGTAACGGAGGACGGCCGGTTCGGTGAGATTCTGCCGGCGAAGGTGCCGGAGGATGCCATTGACCTGGAGGGTGCTACCGTCATTCCCGGTCTGGTGGAGGTACACAGCCACGGCAACTCCAACAAGGATTTCTCCGACGGAGATTATCAGGGGTTGAAGCAGATGGCTGCCTACTATGCCCAGTGCGGCGTCACCTCCTTTGCCCCCGCCTCCATGACCCTTCCTTATGAGGTGCTGGAACGGGCTTTTGCCTGCGCCCGCCGTCTGGCAGACGAGAAGCCCAAGGGCTGCTCGGTGCTGCGGGGCATTCAGATGGAAGGCCCCTACTTCTCCGAAAAGAAGAAAGGCGCCCAGAACGCCGATTACCTGAAGGCTCCGGACTTCGAGGGCTTCAAGAAGCTCTATGAGGGCTGCGGCGGCCTGGTGCGGATTGTGGATGTGGCCCCGGAGCTGCCCGGCGCTTTGGAGTTTGTGAAAAAAGCCAAGGAGCTTTGCACCGTGTCCGTTGCCCACACCGACTCCGACTACGACCATGCCAAGGCCGCCTTTGACGCCGGTGCCTCTCACCTGACCCACCTGTATAACGCCATGCCCAGCATTCATCACCGGAACCCCGGTGTGATTCCCGCCGCTGTGGAGACCCCCCATGTGCGCTGCGAGCTGATTTGCGACGGCCTCCACGCCCACCCGGCAGCTGTCCGTCTGGCCTTCTCCATGTTCGGCGGCAGCCGGATGGTGCTGGTATCCGACTCCGGTCGGTGCTGCGGTCTGCCCAACGGCACGGAGTTCGACCTGGGCGGTCAGACCGCCAAGCTCATTGACGGTGTGGCCCGGCTGAAGGACAACACCATCGCCTGCTCCGCCATCAACCTCTATACCGCCCTGGTCAACGCCATGGCCTTCGGTATCCCGGAGGAGGATGCGGTTCGGGCCGCCACCTACAACCCTGCCTGCGCCATTGGTGCGGACAAGGAGGTAGGCTCCATTGCCACCGGCAAGCAGGCTGACTTCCTGGTCTGCCGGGACAACTATGCCCGGAAGCAGGTATTCATCGCCGGTAAGGAAATCTGATATCTTGAAATGCCGGTGGGGCCCTCCCACCGGCATTCCCAGGTCTTTATGAGAAAAGAAGTGAAAGAAAAGGGATTTTACCGTCGGGTGCTGGCCATTGCCGTGCCCATCCTGATTCACAACGCCATCACAACTTTTGTGTCCCTGCTGGACAACATCATGGTGGGTCAGGTAGGCACCACCCAGATGAGCGGCGTATCCATCTGCAACCAGCTGTTTCTGGTTTTTAACCTGTGTATCTTCGGTGCCATCTCCGGTGCCGGAATTTTTACTGCCCAGTTTTACGGTTCCCGGGATATGGAGGGGGTACGACATACCTTCCGGTATAAGCTCTATAGCTGTCTTATGCTGGCAATTCTCGGTATTGGTATTTTTCTTTTATGGGGCCCTCAGCTGATTTCCATGTATCTCCAGGGAGAAGGAAGCCCCGAGGAGGCCCGGCAGATTCTGGACTACGGTCTGCAGTACATGAAAATCATGCTTTTGGGTCTTGTCCCCTTTGCCCTCTCCCAGGCCTACTGCGGCACGCTCCGGGAGTGCGACAAGGCGGTGACCCCCATGGTGGCCGGTGCCGCTGCGGTTGCCACCAACCTGATTCTCAACTACATTCTGATTTTCGGACATCTGGGCTTTGCCCCCATGGGGGCCAACGGCGCCGCCATTGCCACGGTCATCTCCCGGTATGTGGAGCTGGCCGTCGTGGTGATCTGGGGACACAGCCACAAGCGGGAATACCCCTATCTTCCCGGACTGTACCGCTCCTTCCGCATTCCCATGGCTCTGGTGAAGCGGATTACTCTCAAGGGAATGCCTCTGCTGCTGAACGAATTTCTCTGGTCATTGGGGGTGGCCACCCTGGCCCAGTGCTACTCCACCTGCGGCCTGGAAGTGGTGCCTGCCCAGAACATCACCGACACCCTGAACAACCTTGCCAATGTGGCGGTGCTGGCCCTGGGATACACGGTGGGCATCATCATGGGGCAGATGATGGGAGCCGGCTGCACCCGGGAGGAAATCCGCAGCACCAACCGGAAACTGAAGGTGGTATGCGTGGTCTCCAGTCTGGTGTTCCTCCTGCTCCAAGGGTTGATTTCCCCCCTGTTCCCCAGGCTCTACAACACCACAGAGTCTGTCCGCGTGCTTGCCACCCGGCTGATTCTGGTATCTGCCTGCGTCAAGCCCATTATGGCGTATCTCAACGCCACCTACTTTACCCTCCGCTCCGGCGGCAAGACCTGGATTACCCTGTTTTACGACGGCGGCTTCATGTGGCTGGTGACCATCCCCCTGGCCTATGTCCTTAGCCGTTTCACCAGCCTGCCCATCATTCCCCTTTACATCATCTGCAACTTCATTGACCTGGTGAAAGTCTTTGTGGGTATGTATATGACCAAAAAGGACACCTGGATTCAGAACCTGGCAAAATAAAAGCGGCAGCAGCGAAAATTCTCGCTGCTGCCGTTTCTTTATTTCAGGGTAGAGCTGGAGTTGAGCACCAGGGTGCTGTAAAGGAACAGCACGTCCTGTCCGTGGAAGTCCACGAACTGGCCTACAAAATCCGAGGCCACATACCGGATGTCCACCAGGGTTACCTTGGCATAGTCCTGCACCAGCAAGGGCACCAGGCTGCTGCCGAAGGAATCCCGGAACACCACCAGCTCCCGGTCGGTGGAGGCGTTGGGGTTTTCAATGGTGAGAAGGGCCCGGGTGCCGGACAGGTACACCTCGTAGGGGTCCCGGCTGGACAGCTTCTCCAGGTTATACACCGGCGTATACTTGCCGGTCTCATGGTCATATACCTGGCAATCCTCCAAAAGCTGGCTTTCCATCAGGTAGATGCTCTCCGGGTTCATAGGCAGAGCCGCCTGGCCGTAATACACCCCGTAGAAAGGGGTATCCAGCTGGGTGACCGTAAAATCCTCCGCCTTGGGAGGTGTCACCCCCAGAGCCTCTGACAGCTTCCCTGCCACATCCAGCAGGTGCTCCTGCCGCCAGTGGGTGTCGGTGTAGTAGTAGTCCGAGGCTTCCAGGCAGTCGGTGATGTCCACAAACTCCGCCCAGGGCATATTCTCCCGGAGCATGGCAAACATCTTTTCATAGTCCAGGGAAAGATACCCGTTTTCCTCCGCCAGATAGTAGCCCTTATCCGGCACTGGGGCAAAGACCACCTTGCTGCCGGAATCCTTCAGGTAGGTGTCATAGATATGCTGGAAGCGGTTCATGGCATAGTTTACGGAAGTGGTGTTCAAGGGATACTCCATCTTCACCGCATAGCCGTCGGCAATGTAAATGCCGTTGTTGTCCTTCTGCTGCAAAGCATAGTAATGAAACAAAGACTTAATCTGCCGGAAGGGGTCCCGGAGGGGGAACTGGTCCAGAGAGTAGTCTCCAAAGTCCTCCATAAAGCTGCCGGACCAGAGGCTTTCCCCGGTGATTCCCGGCCACTGCTCCAGAGGACGGCGCTCAGACACGGACTCTGCCTGGTCAGGAGAGAACCAGGCAAGGGCGGTCAGCCCCGCCCAAATTGCCACCAGGCAGGCAGCACCAATGGCTCTGATTTTCTTGTTCATGCTGCCACCTCCTTAGAAACGGAAATACAGGAACGGGCTGAAGGAGCCGTCCACCAGATAGCCGGTGCATACCAGAAGCAGCAAAATCAGCACCACCGGCTCCAGAATGCTTACCACCTTGCCGGAAGTGTTTCCGGAGGCCAGGCGGTTCACCGTATCCCGCACCAGAGGGGTTGCCCCCACAAAGCCCAGGATAAAGAGCAAAGCGTAGCTTCTGAGATAATAAAGGGTTGCAGGGCTCACCAGGGGCAGGCCGCCGAAGCCAAAGAGACAGGCAATGTCAGACCCCGCCTGGGCAATGTCCGTGGCGTTGAACAGCACAAAGCCCAGCATCACAATCAGCAGCACATAGGTGCGTCTCAGCACCTCCGGCATTTTCTTCAAGAAGGGCACCCACTTCTCAATCATCAGGAACACCGCATAAAGAAGTCCCCAAAGGACAAAGTTCCAGCTGGCTCCGTGCCACAGGCCCGTAAGCATCCACACCACCAGAGTATTGAACACCCAACGGCCGGTTTTCACCCGGTTGCCCCCCAGGGGGATATACACATAGTCCCGGAACCAGGAGCCCAGGCTCATGTGCCAGCGGCGCCAGAACTCGCCGATGGACTTGGACATATAGGGATAGTTGAAGTTCTCAATGAAGTAGAAGCCAAAGACCTTGCCCAAACCAATAGCCATATCGCTGTAACCGGAGAAATCGAAGTAAATGTTCAGCATGAAGGCGATGGCGTACATCCAGTAAAACAGGACACTCTGCTCCCCGGACTCCCGGAACAGCTTCATAAGCAGTGCGAAGTTGTCCGCCAGAATCACCTTCTTGGCAAGGCCCACCAGGAACCGGCGAAGGCCCAGGGCCGCCTGGTCCCAGCTGTGGGTACGGTTGTCCAGCTCCCGGGCCACGTCCACATACCGGACGATGGGGCCGGCAATCAGCTGGGGGAACAAGGACACATAGGCGCCGAAGCTGATGGGGTTTTTCTGCACCTGGGCATTGCCCCGGTACACATCGATGGTGTAGCTGAGGCACTGGAAGGTATAGAAGCTGATACCCACCGGCAGGGCCAGCCGCAGCAAAGGGATGCTCAGACCCGTGGCGGCGTTGAAGCTCTCCACGAAGAAGTCCGCATACTTGAAAATACCCAGCAGAGTCAGACTGACCACCACGGATACAATCAGCCAGAACTTTTGCCAGGGCCTGGTTTTACTCCTGCCGATGGCAAGACCGCACAGGTAAAACAGCAATATGGAGCCCATCATCAAAAACAGATATTTGGGCTCTCCCCAGCCGTAGAAAACCAGGCTGAATACCAGCAGCACCGTGTTTTTCAGTACCCTGGGCACCAAAATATACACAATCAGCACTGCCGGCAGGAAATAATACAAAAATGGGATGCTGGAAAATAGCATAGCATTTCCTCCGGTTTGAAAATTTTTGTATCCTGGGAAATTTTGACACAGAATCTTTGGTAGTATACCATATCTTCAAGGGGAATTTGTTAAAAGACAGTAAAAAGGGCAGCGGATTTTCCGCTGCCCTTCAGGGGTTTCTCCTTACTTAAGCACGAAGTCCAGCTCGCCACCGCAGACAGTCTGGAATGCGTCCACGAAATTCTGGGAAGTCACGCCCAGGCTGGAATCCAGCATAATCAGCATCACCACATCGCCGCAGCCAACCACCTGCAGGTCATTGGCCTCCACGCAAATCCACTTCCGGGGATCGATGCCTTCCTTCATCTGCTGGCCAACGGTCTCGGCATTGGCAGCATCGTTTACCCGCACCAGAACCATGGAGAAAGCCACGGAGCCAACCATGGATTCGTAAGCGCAGGCCTCCGTCAGCATAGAAGCATCCTCCAGGCCGGTATAGCCCTTCAGCTTAAAGGCCCCATCCTCACTGGTATCCGTCAGGTCCAGGGGAATTGCCGTAGGCATCATTACTTCCACAGGCTGAATGGTGACAATCTCATTGATCATCGCCTCCAGAGAACCGGCCTCAGCGCCCTGAGTAGGATCAGAGACTTCCTCGGTAGCCTCAGTGGTGGGCTCGGTGGTTGCCTCGGTAGTAGGCTCAGTGGTTGCCTCGGTGGTGGGCTCGGTGGTCTCGGCAGGCTTCTGGGCGCAGCCGGCAGCCATTGCAGCAAAGAGAGCCACAACCAACAGCAGAGAAATCATCTTCTTCATCGTTTGTTTCCTCCAATAGATTTATCTTCGTAATGTAATTTTAGGGAAACTCTGATTAAATCGGCAAGAGCTGTCAGCGAGAGATTTTTCCTCAGACAAAAGAATGGAAAACAGCGGAATACTGTATGTATTTCCTGTTTTTCATTCTGCATGGATGGGGAAAAAGAT
>DVGG01000074.1 GCA_018712825.1 Candidatus Faecousia excrementipullorum
CACAGGCTGACGCCTGCCGGTTGACCACAGGGTTCACCACACCCAAGGGCGTGGAGAACCCTATGGACAACCTTGGAAAAGACCGTGGACAACTCCTACCTGGTGGCCGCAGGGCTGCCGCCCCGCAGGGGCAGCCTGGCAGTACCGGAAGCCTCTGCTGCACCCTGCTAAACGGATTCATATTTATTTTTTCTTTTTGTTTTTTATTCATGGACAAGAATTGCCCTGTCTTCCCTCCGGCCTGGCTGGATCGGGGAGCCAAAAGGGCATAATATCCCTATCTGCCCCAAAAACTGTTTCTGCCTCAAAGACACAGGAAGCGTCCGTTTCATGCAAAATCACGAATTCAGGCACACCTTCTATTTCTTCTGCTCTTAATATAGAACCTACCGTTATATTGTTATAAGGGAGCGTTCCAGGAATAATACCACTACCCCCCTCAAAACCTGCTCTTGTGAGGCGGACGATGACAAAGTAGCAATTATGGCAGTAACATTTGCTGTTGCTCTTTTTGCAATGGTTCTTCACCAGGAATTTTCCCACCATACGCAGTACGGCAATGCAAATAGTAGACTTGGCCAGGTCGATGTCCCGGACAGCCTGCCGCAGAGAGGGCCAGGCATGGCTGTTCTGCTGCCCTTGACGGCAAACAAGGTACAGCACCACGGTAACAGCAGCGTGGGTGGCAGAGGAGGCCAGGAGCCGCCGTGCGGTGGTGTAGGGGATGAGGGTATAGGCTTCCTTTTTGGTGGTCCAGCGGTAAGTAAAGGCGCTGTAAACCACCCGTTCGGCTGCCTCCAGATACCGGTAGTTCTTCTGGATAGTGATATACCCGGCCTCCTGAAGCTGCTTCAGAGCGGCACAGGCGGTGGTAGGACTGACTTTTGCCCGCTCGGCAATAAAACGCACAGTCTTGGTGATTTTGCCGCCATGACGCTCCCAGTGGTAGCTCAGCAGAGCCAGGGCCACCCGCTTGGCAGAGGGGGTCAGTGCGTGGCTGAAAATCAGAGAGTTGGGAATAGCAATTTGCCGTTTCATATTGTCAGTCCTTTCTTGCGCCGTTCTGACGCATATTTCTTTGAAAAAATTACCGGCTGGAGCGAATAGAAAAATCCGGGACGATACTTCCATCGTCCCGGATTCTGCTATCGGCTGTATTCGGGTGTTTTTAAGCCTGAATAGGCGGCCTAAAATAAGTCACTATGGGTTCCTGTGCGGGTCAGATACAGAATAAGCGTTTCCTCAACCACTTCATAGATGAGCAGCCAGTCGGGAGTGATATGACATTCCCGACATCCTGCATAATCTCCGGAAAGCTGGTGGTCCCTGTTTTTCTCCGGCAGCGGCTCTCCCGCAGCCAGCTTTTTCAGAATATCCGTCAACAGAGAAATATCCAAGCCACGCTTTTTAATCCGCTTCAAATCCTTTTGGAATTTGGTGGTTGGTCTTATGTTATACATCAGCAAGCAGGTCCTCCATCATCTCATCCACATCGGAGTAGGTCTTGCCCAGACTCGGGTCGGCTTTCATCTTCTTTACTTCCTGGATGGCCTCCCTTGTTTCATCGTTCGGAACATCTCCGCTGATTTCAAAGGGTATCCTATACTCCCGTACTGCCTTACGAGCAAACACATTGAAAGCGGTGGTCATGGTCATTCCCATATCGGCACAAAATGCCTCAAACTGCCGCTTCAAGTCTGCATCCATGCGAATGTTGATGTTCGTATTTGCCATAATCGCAACTCCTCTCAATTCTATGATTGCTTGTTTTAGTATATTCATTGTATACCTTTTTATTTACAATGTCAATATATTGTTCGTGTTTTTCGAGGGGCGATTGTGAGCTTCTGCTTGGTTACTGTGCTTTCGGGGGTTCCGGGGCAGCAACTGTTACCGTGCAGCTGGCCGTAACCTCGCCGCAGCGTACCGTGACAGTAGCAGAGCCGGGAGCAACGGCGGTAACGGTTCCATCTGCGCCCACGGTAACGATGGCTGTATCAGAGCTTTCCCAAGTTACCTGCTTGTCCGTGGCATTCTCCGGCATGACCACCGCTGCCAGCAGCTGGGTGTTGCCAACCTTCAGGTTCAGCTCAGAGTGGGACAAGACCACCTTCTCCGCCGGAACCGTGACGGTGACGGTGCAGCTGGCTGTAGCCTTTACTCCGGTGACAGTAATTGTGGCAGAGCCGGGAGCCACGGCGGTGACGGTTCCATCAGCTCCTACAGTAGCGATGGTTTCATCAGAGGATACCCAGGTATAGCTTTCGCTGGCTCCTTCCGGGAGAGCCGTGAGGGGCAGAAAAAGGGTCTTTCCAACAGATACCTGGTAGGATTCCTGGTCAAAGGCAAGGGAATCAGCCGGAACCGTGACGGTGACAGCACAGCTGGCAGAGGCATCTCCTGCAGACAAAGTAAGTGTTACCTTGCCGATATTGTGGGCAGTTACCAGGCCGTTCTGGTCAACAGACAGTACAGAGGGGTCAGAGGATTCCCAAACCAGTTGAGGCTGGGTGGCGTCAGCCGGTTCCAGCCCCATGGTGTATTCCATTCGGTAACTCTGGCCAACGGACAGGGCCAGCTCCGCCGTACCGAAAGACAAAGAAACAGTGGGGTTATTCCATTGCCGCTGCTGCTGAATGGCTTGCTCAGCGGCAGCTTTGCCGGAGATGACCGGTACGAAGGTGTAATTTCCATCCAGGGCCAGATACCCCTCCAGCTGTTCCTGGGTGACCAGAAGCAGCAGACTGTCCTGGGATACGGCGCTCACCCGAACATAGCGCAGAGCCGGGATGGGGCCGTCCTGGTCGTAAAACCGGACAACATCACCAGGCCGCACATAGTCACAAAGAACCCGGTCCGCAGGAACAGGCAGGGCCAGCTCCCCTTCAGAGGGGGAGATCTGCTTGCCGGAAAGCAGGGCAATCAAAACAAGCACCAGGACGATGGTGACAAGGGGGGCACCGATATAAAGAAGCAGCCGCTTCCGGGCTTTGTCAATCTCGCCGTTCCGCTTCTCAATTTCCTCGTCCCCGGTGAGGGGTTGTTTCTTCTCCAGGGCCAGCCGAAGCAAGCTGCCCCGGCAAATAGATGTGGTTTTTCTCATGATTAGATTCCTCCTTTGTCGTAAAGGGCTTCCAGCAGCGGCTTGAAAATATCCAGCAGGCCGGGCCGGAAGGGTTCCGGGGTATAGCGTGTCAATGCGGTTTGCCTGGGCGTGGATGCCTTCAGTAGAATTTTCTCGATGTCCTGCTGGGCTATCTGATTTGCACCAAAGGCAATCATTACCAGGTCAGCCATCCCCCCTGCATCCACGATGGCGTTGGTAGTCTGCACCAGCTCCCATCGCTTGCAGCCTACCACCAAAACACAAAGGTCTGCGTCTGCGGCGGCCTCTTTGCTCACCTCATCGATTACGCCCCAGTCCCGGATGATACAGTTGTAATCACCGGTGTCGGCATTTTCGGAAACGAACACCACACCACGGATTTTCACCATATCGTCATATGGGGAATTTTCCAGAGCTGACAGTTCGTCCAACCAGGCGGCGTTTGCCACAATCGCTGCCCGGTAGCCGATGGCAGTAAAAAAGTACCATAGCTGGATGGCCTGGGTGGTGCAGCCAATGCGGGATTGGCTCCCCAACACTGCAACGGAGATAGGACGGGTTGGCGTCACATGAGGCAGGGGAGCGTGTGGCTTGTCCGTTTCCTTTGCTTTTTTCGGTGCAGCCGGTGCAGCCGCAGCAGGCTGTAAATTAGAAGCCGCTTCCTCCAGGGATTCATAGCAAGGGATTTCTCCCCCTTCCGGAAGATTGCCTTTTACCACTACCAGGGGAACTCCGGCTTCCCGGAGCAGGTCGGCAGCGGCCAGGATGTGTTCCGGGGACCAGGGGCAGCTTTTCCGGCAGTCCAGGACAATGTTGTCCAGGCTTTTGTTTTCCAGCTGTTCCATGGCGATCGCCGTCAGGGAGGGGACAGCAGCAGGGGACTGCTGCTGCCCATCTGCGGGCGGTATGGATTCTGTAATCCAAAGGGTCATCATTGCATATCCTCCATTTCTGTTCTATAAGTTTTGACCTCACCGGCTATAATCTCATAACGGTAGCCTGTTTCTTGGTAGTTATTGGTGTAGATTCCGGTGAGAAAAAGCCAGGCTTCACAGATTCGCCGTCCGACAAGAGCCGGGAGAATCTCCCCTCCTGCGTGGCATATGCGGGAGAATACCTGTACCAGCTCATCGGGTGACTGAGGGTCGGCAATTACTTGCCGCAAAGAGGCATAGGCACTGCTGGTCATCCAGCCGATTCCGATGTTATAGGAGAGACTGACCAGGGCGTTTCTCTGTGCTGGGGTCAGCTCTAAGTTGTTCCGTGATATGTAGCCGTCTACGGAGGCTTCAAACTGGCTGATATATCCCTGCAAAAGTGCTTCCGCTTCATCTTCCGGGATTCCGTTTTTCTGGTATTCCTCCAGTTTGTCATCCGGACAGCGGGTGCCATATCCTACGGACCACTGGGCATAGTCCCAAATAGGATATTTGCAAAATCCCTCAAAGCCCTTAATCATATCTACCAGAGCTTGTGCATCGGGATAGGTGATTCTGGCAAATCCCCAGATAGCTGCTCCGCTGCGTGTCTGCCCGTATAGCTCCGTATAGGTATGCTCCCGGAGCTGGTCTCCTTCCGGCTCTACCACAGTAAGCCCGGCATCGCCGTATTCGGTTACGATTCCGGCGTGGCAGATTTCTGGATAAGGAGGCAACACATCGACGGAGCTGCCGCCGGATGTGGCATACCAGAATACCACATCTCCGGAGCAGGGGATATTATCACCCAAAGCGAAGATAAGTACATCCTGGTCTGCCAATCGGCTGAGCAGCTCTTTTGGGTCATTGGTGTATTCACCGAAAAGTTCTTCTTCTCCTACCAGGCCAGAACGGTCGGCACAGTAGTAAAGATACTGCATATACCATCCGTCTGTGTCGGTATCTGACCATTTTTCAATGTACTTTTCCCGGGAGCCTCCGTTCTCCAGTTCTTCCTGTGCTGTGCCGGTCAGAGGACCGGTGTAGGCAACACCAAAGGAAGCTCCAGGAACGAAGGAGGAGCCGGTAAGGGTAAAGCTGGAGATAATCAGGAGAAAAATGCAGATACCAACAACCGCAGGTGTGCCCTTTTTCATGCTACTGTCCACCTCCCCTGCCCATGAGGTCCAGCTTGTATTGAGGCAGGTTGAAAACCGTGCGGATGTGGTGGGTGTTTCCAACCAGACACAGGGCGTTTTTCCGCTCCAGGACTGCCAGGAGCTTGGATTCAGCCGGGGTCAGCCGGAACAGGTCCACCGTATCCTCCAGATTCTTGGCTTCACAACGGAACAGCAGACGGTAAGCCGCATTGTCAACAATGGCCTGGCCGGACATTCGGATAGATTCGTGGAGCATATCCGCAGAGGACTGAGAAACAAACCACAAGCCGCCCTCATACTTACGGATACGCTTGGCAAGGTTACGAAGATACAAGCCTACCTCCGGCAGGCGAGGGTCCAGGGCAATATGGCCCTCATCCATAAACAGGATGATACGCTCGTCCCGGTTCCGGGAGATAATATCCCAGCACAAGGATAGGATATTGAAATAGCAGGAAGCCTGGGTGGCCTGGCTGAAATTCAAGAGCTTGTTGGTATCGAAGCACACAATCTGATTATTGCTGTCAATGTTGGTTCTACCATTCCAGAGAAAGGCATCGGCACCGATGGCCATGGATTTCATGAGAATTGCCAGGTCTGAATATTTGGAGTCTGTCTCGCTGAGCTGAACCAGCAGGTCATACCAGTCGGACATTTGGGGAAAGGAATCTGGATTCAGGTTAGATATGTCGGTGTCAAAGTCCATCCCAAATTTTTCGTAAAGCTGCAAAAGACTTGCCTCCAGCAGACTGCATTGAATGTCTGTCAGCTCCGGGTACTGAAGCCTCAGCCGTACCAGCAGGGTTTTAATGTGCATGGACATGGCGTTGGCACAACCGGTGTAGAGCTGTTCTTCCTCATCGGGGGTATCTTCCGGTGCTGCCCGAATATCCAAGGGGTTGATTTTGGCAAAACCGCCGCCCACATCCAGCCAGGCACCTCCCAGATTCCTGCACAGGTCCCGATACTCCCGTTCCGGGTCGATGATAAGGATTTTTACACCCATCATATACATGGATTCCAACAGGTGCTTCATGGCGGTGGACTTTCCGGAGCCGGAAGTTCCAAGTGTAACCATGTTACTATTGGTGCGATCCCGGTCACGGTAAAAGAGATTGACACAAATAGGAGAACCGTCAGTAGTCTGCCCAAAGTAAATACCGCTATCATCCCGAAGAAGGGTGACGGTCATAGGCTCGCCGCCGCACAGGGTATTCAGAGGGATTATCTGCTTGAGCATATTGTCAATCCGGGCCTGATTGGTATAAAACGGAGAAATATGCCGGAAGGCATCCGCCTGGAGATTTGCCAGGCACTTCATCTTCAGGTGGGCTCCGGCACACAGAGTTAAAGTTTTCTCACAAACTTTGGTCAATTCCTCCTCTGAGGAGGTAAAGGGCATCACCACAATGCTAATATGGCCTACGGTCATATTCCGGGCATCCAAAGCGTCCAGCATTTTATCGGCTCCTTCAATTCTCCGTAGCATTTGCTTTTGTTCACGGGCGTTCTTAACTTCCGTGGCACGAATTGCAGAGTGCTGGATGGATTTGGAGAGGGCATCCCCCAGCTCCACGGAGGAGCCGGGGTAGAAGGTGATGCAGGTAATTGCCTCCAGGCTTCCCATCAAAGGCACCAGCCAGCCATAGGGGACCTCAGAGGGATACTTCACAGCCCCATAACAGCGGGCACAGACGGAGCCAATGAACAGGGAATTGTGCCGGAAAACAAAACCGCCTGCCGGTGCAATGTCATTAAGCAGAGTGGAGATTTGGTTTTCTTTTACCCGTTTGGTCATGTGTCTGGGTTGCCCGGTAATGATAGGAATATCTGTGCTTTGCTCTGACTGGGAAATAAACTGGTCCAGATTGGTGTAGAGACAGCACAGCCATTTTACTTCCGGACTGGTCAGAACATGAGCAGCTACACGGCAATCCGCAAGCCGCAGAGCCAAATTCTGCAAGCGGCGTTTTAGCCGCTGGTCAGCTCCGGCTGCGGCTTTTTCCCATAGCTTCAGTATGATGAACGGCTCTTTTGCTCCGTCCTCCATGAGCTGATTCATGGCGTGGATCTCACCTTTCAGCAACTGCACCAACGGCTGCTGGTTTTGGGGGTCTGCCGCTGTTTGCAGGTTTTCCAGTCTGGCTACCATGTCTACCACATCTACCGTTCGTGGTATGGAGATAATTTGATACGGCGTACGCTCTTGCTCCAGTACAGTGGCCAGCTGCCGCATTGCTGATTCCCGTCCCAGCTTGTCCAACAGCTTCTGATCAGGGCCGTGGACACAGAGAAAGCCAATTACATGGCGGTCTGCGGTAAAAATCAGGCCGCTGTCAATGCTTTCAGTATTGAGAAACTGCTGTGCTGCCAATTTCTTCTGGTTCTTCTGTTTCAAGTATAATCGCCTCCAGTTGTATGTTGTCAAATTGCTGCTGTTCACGGCTGAAGTGCCAGGCGTATAAGAAATAATCAAAAATGGAAAGGTTGTAGGACTGCTTCATAAAGAGACCTGCTCCAACAAAGAATCCTATAATGCTGGTAAATAGAGCAGACAGTATGCGTATAGGATTGGTGCTGAGTTGGGCGTACAGAATTGCACCCACAACGAACGGAGCGGCCACAATTAAGGTGCGCCAGGCTTCCTGCATACCGAAGCCCTTGAAGATTTCCCACCGGAGAGGGATGTTTTCTGGGATTTCCAAAAACTCGGATGTTTGCTGTTCGGACATGGTATCACCTCCTAAAGATTGAAGTAACCGGCAAAGATGTAAACGAGAGTCATAGCGGATTCAGCCAGAGCCAAAAAAATCAATCCGTTTTTCATGCGCTTTTTATAGGACGCTCCATCATCCGGGTTGAATATCCACCCGAGCAGGCAGCGACCCAATGCCAAACCAGTACCTATTGGTATGAAAATGAGCAGCAAGGCAATGAGGGCCTGAATATCATCCATTGCGTCGACCTCCAAAAAGCTGCCGCACCATCAGGGCAGAATGAAGTTTTTGTCCAAGTCCGCCCCCGGCCTTTTGAGGTGCCATAAATTGGGAAAGAATAACTGGCCCCCGGAAAGCTGCACCGATAATGGCAAGTCCCAGAAAAATATGACCCAGTTGGAAATCTATGGCCACATAAAAGGCAAGGTAAAGAGCAATTACCTGGAAAACGGATGTGGCAAACTGGCGGAAAATCATCTGCACATAGGAATGGGTAATGCCGCCATCGGAATCCAGATACCCTACAGCGGCGAAGGGAAAACCCCAACGCAGAAACAGCATTTCGACGCCCCGGCCCAGGAGCTGAATAAACATTACGATGTAGAGAATCAGGAAAACCAGCATAGCTATAATCCCCGCCAGATTGAGGTTGGCAGTAGCATCTACGACTTCCTGTGCCGATTGGGCGTCCAGAAATACTTTTATGATTTGAACGGAGAAAAGTGGCTCGTTGTTTTCGGGCAGAAGAAAATAAGCCATTAACTTCACAATCAAATCCACATCGGGGGCGGCCAGCACCGCCCTTTCAAATTCCGTTGAGGTCAAAATTCCCTGCCCAGGGTAGGTAAGTGCAAATGGTTCAAAATATTGGTTCCAGATAGCCTGTGCCTTTATGCCATTTTCGGACCATTCAAAGTTCGGCCGACCGAACCAAAGTTCGTTCAAGGTGCCCCGAATGCTGTCGGCCAGACTGATTGCAACATTGACGCCGATTCTATAAAGGGTAGGAAACGCTACTGTTGCAGCTACGGCAATACCCATTCCCACCAGCATATTGAAGGGGCTGATCTCTGAATCCCCATCTCGCCACAGTATGTAGACGTTTGTGCCTTTCCAGAGAAATTTCAGCACCATAAGCGCAAATACGAAGCCATAGATAGTGAGAAAGACCTGGTTAATCATTTCAGTTGAGATGGGATTATTGGTTATCCACGCTGCGTTCTCGATACAAAGTGAGGTTTCCAACATCCAGTCGGTCATATTGGAAATCCACAACAGCATTTCTGTGACTATGCGGACTAAAAAATCTCGTATCGCATTATACAGCATTGGAGCTGACCTCCTTTTTTGTTAGGTATAATAGCTGGAAACCAGGGCGATAATGCCACCGACCACACCAACGGCCACACCACAGACACCGGCGGTAATCGCTCGATTCTTCCACATCTTTCCGTCGGTTTCGTCCGCAAAAGCTCGGCGAACCAGGCAGTAACCGGCGGCCAGGCCACCAGCGATAATACCAATTCCAATAAGCCAGCCACTGGCATCTTCCAGCAACCGCTTGGTTCCGGTGGCAAAGGCAGAATTTGCGAAGTCACCGCCGGGGGTGGTTTCCTCGGCCTGGGCGGTGAGGGCCAGTACAGGAATGAGGCAGAGTGTTCCCCAGGCTTTGCGGAAAAAGTTTTTGATGGTTTTTACGGTTTTCATTATGTAAGTCCTCCTTGGCGGCAAATAGCCGCATATTTTTCGGGTAAATCCCAGTAACTTATTTTTTGCGGCAGCTCCCGGGCGGTTTTCAACTGCCGCTCCAGCAGCTGCCGGTTATGCTCCGGGTCCCCCATTCCCAGGAGCTGGTTGAATGGGGTCTTGGAAAGATCTGGGGCGAACATGATTTTGTGACGCCCGTTCCGTCCGGACACCAGTTGGTATGGTCTGCCTATTTTGGCAATCTCCTCCGGCATCAGCAGTCGCCGACCGGTGAGACCATATCCACCGGAGGAATTGCCGCCGGTGGAGGAAGAAGTGTTGGGGGAGCGGATAGTGTAGTTTCCCAGGCGTTTGGACAACTCCTCCAGGGTGTCTGGATTATCTGTCTGTAAGTAAATCCAGTTCTCACAGTTGGAAAGAATGGTCTGCCCAGGCAGTTTCCCATACTTTTCGTAAATCTGGGAAGTGTCCTGAACATACAGATTGAACCGCATTCCCCGGCCTCCTCCGACCGTGATGAATTTGTCAAAGTCCGGGATTTTTACAAAGTTGCCAAACTCGTCACAGTCAAAATTTACTCGGATAGGGAGCCTGCCTCCACGCTTGTCTGCTGCAAGCACCAAAGCCTGGTACTGCTCATAAACGAACAGAGCTGCAAGGGGATAGTAGGTGCTGCGTTCATCCGGCAGAATCAGGAAAATTGCCCGCTTCTTATCTCCGGTCATGGCATAATCAAAATCCGTTATGGCAGTCATGCTATGGATGTATGGGTCGGAAAACAAATCCAGGGTAGTCAGAGCAGAGGTATAGAAACTGCCCCGCATTTTTTCCGGTGCGATTTTGGCAATTCCCATAGCCATGTGCAGAGGGCTGTCCTTGGGAAGCTTTTGCAGATACTCCTCCAGAGGCAGTCGTCCGTGGGGGCCGGTTGGAGCGCACATTTTCTCCATGAAAGCCTTTGCATTGGACAGATTGTGCTGTAAGGGGTGCTTGCACTCAATGCACACAGCCAGGATGGACATGGTTAGTGCGGCCCTCTGGCCATCCGTCCAGATGGGGTCTGTGTGGCTGTTGGCTCCCTCCGGCACCAGCATGGAGGATATATCTCTGGCTTTCTGTACCGCCAAAGGGAGATTTCCCAGCAGTACTGCATCCACCACAGGCTGGAGAAAGTTGTACCTGGCAGACTTTTGAGGGTTTTTGAAATCAACGGCTATCACCTCGTACTCTCTGGATTCCAGAAAATCCTTGGTGTAACCCCAAAGCTCCGCTTTTGGGTCTACCACAATCATGCTCTCTCCTGCCAGCGCCTGGATGCATATAGTGGGTAACACATTGCAGCGGGATTTGCCGCAACGGGTTGTGCCGATAACCAGAGTGTGAGAATCCTCTGCTTGCACATAGGCACGACGGCATTTCTTATCAAGATAGCCCAGCAGCACACCCCCTTGTGGATTGCTCATAATTTCACCTCATTTCTTTCAGTAACTTTTTCAGCGGGATAACCTTCCAGCATTTCCTCGCCTCCCGGGAGCTGATGAATCGGGCGGTGCCAAACTCTCCATGACCGGCGGCCATAGGGGTGTTCAGTCCAGGCACAATTTGTCGGGTAGCATTTTCAGTTTTCGTTGCGGAGCTGCTGGCCATAGCCGCAAGGATGAACAGGAAAACTGCTGCCAGGAGAAACAAGGAGAGAAGCTGCACCTGGCGGATAGCCAGAAGCGGGATGATGTCCGGCAGCTCCCAGACAAAGGTGCCGCCAGACAGCAGGCTGTGTAGATTTGCACCTCCCAGCAAGCACAAGGGGATTGCCAGGAGAAAAACAATCACCGCCGCAAGGATGCGTCTTTTCAAAAGAATCACCTCTTTCAAATTTCAAGATTATTGGGTTGGTTGGAACCCTGCCGCCGCTTTTCCCGGTAGTCTGCCATGGCTTCTCTGGAAAGGTCATGCTTTTTGGACAGCTGGGCAGCTCTTGCGCTCTGCTGTCCTCTTTGCTGGGTCAGAGAAGCGAACAGCCGTACCAGGACACCCATGGTATGGGTGTGGACACATTCTTCCTCCCAGCCGGTGTCCGACTGTACCTGCTGTAAAAAAGCCTGCCGGACGGCCTTGCGGAAATCTGCCATCACCTCCTTTTCTGCCGCTGCATTGCCGTCTTGAAAATGCGTGCCAACTTGGCACGCATTTTCGTCCTGGGCAACGGTTTTGGCATAGCCTTTCAGCTGCGCCCGGATTCTGGCATCACTCATTACGGCAGAAATGACATGACCTTCCATACCCCGGTAATCTTCCCGGTTCCAAAGCTGGGGTTGCCGGTTTCGGGGTAGTCCGGCGATGAAGCTGGCATATTGCGCATCTCCGGCAATGGTATTGGCAACGGCATCCTTTGCCAGGCTTTGCAGTTCCGGCGGGGCAGCTTCCGCCTGGGCTTGCAGATCCCGGAGAATGTTCCGGACACCTGCCATGATTTCATTTCCCAGTCCGCTGCGGACTTTCTCCAGGGCTTTTTCTCGGTTCTTCTGGACGGTATCTTTACTGTTTCCATACAGGTGGCTTACCCGGTCTGCCGCAGATAGATAATCGTCCAGGAGCTTCTGGATTTCTGGGAGCTGTAAAGCCTGATGAATAACCTGGTTGACCTTCTCTTTGTAAGCCGGAGGCAGGTACTGATATTTCAGACTTCCGGACTTGGGAGCATCCCTTGCCAGATTGGAGATGGCCAGGGATAGGAGCTTGACCTCCTTGGAGGTCCACATCTTGTCCGGAGGGGCTGCCGTGGGATTGGCCTCCGGGCATATGGCACACAGCTCCTGCCGGATTTCCTTCAGCATTTGCTTCTGGGAATCTTGAAGCTGCCGGATCTGCTCCCCATAAACCTGGTAGCTGAATCCTGCACGGATTCTCTCGGTGGCTCTCTGAAAAACAGGCTTTGGCATGACAGCCTGACGGGGTTCGTTCCCACCATCCCAAAAAAGAATGTGGGTGTGGGGGTGTCCAGCTTTGCAATGCATGGAGGCCACCCACCGGATGTTGCCGGAGTCGATGTGCATTTCTTTGGCGATGGTGGAGATCTGACTGGCAATCAGCGGCTCCCATTTGGCCCGGTCATAGTACCCCAGCTCTCCGGCGTCCGGCTCTCCCAGGGACACGATGGCCCGGTATAAAATCCGGCCCCGGTTGCTCTCCTGCCGGACCAGATTCTTGGCCTGCTCCAGGTCCTGGATATTCCCGGGAGCTTTTGCCGGTTCCAGCTGCCCCCAGAGGCCAAAGCCGCAGCCTGGGTTATAAACCGTTCCGGGCCTCGTGGCGATGTAATTCAGGTGGGCCACATTCAGACCGGCCACGCTCTCCACCGGAGTACGGACAAAGGATTGCTTGTAGACAACGATTGTGTATCACCTCCTTAAATGCGACCAATGGCCTGTTCCAACCAGTCATCCAGGTCTTGGTCTTTTTTCAGTTTCAGGTACTCAACGCCCAGCCGCCGTGCCCTTGCTGCTAATGCATCCAGCGCCTCCGGCTCCGGGGCAAATTGCCGGTTGGTGACAATCTGCAAGAAGAAGGCGGCGGCAGCGATGTGGGCAGCCTTGGCGGAGATGGCGGCCAACCGCTCCACGGAGGGCTGCAAAACCTCAACGAGTGCTTCCTTCACCGTGGCGTTTATTTCCTGAACACCGGAGGTGTAACCACCGGCTACCAGGCCCTTTTCGCACAGACTGCGGATAACCTCGCTCCGGGTTTTCCCCTCGCTGTCGGCAATTCTTCCAATGGTAGCGGCCATTTCCTCCGAACATCGGAAGGGAATGTACTGGGCTGTTTTCGGAACTTTTTTCACACTTTTGCTCAAATTCTCACCTCCTGAGCTTGTAACACAAGGCGAACACAAAAAAAGGGTCGGTGAACACAAGGAAAAAGGGTGACATAACACAAAGGCCGCAAGGGAGAAACCCTTGCGGCTCTAAGAAAAAATGAAATGTTGAAAGCTGTGCTTTCAAGCTGTTTTTTGCGTGTGCGAACACGCCTTATCCTGCCTTCACAAAGCACTGTCGTGCTTTTTGAGGGGTTAAGGGCTTGCCAGCCCTTTAACCCGGTATTTAGAGGAAGAAAATGGCGGCTGTTGACCCGGATTTTTGCCCCGTTTTCGGCTTTTCCCGGTGCTTAAGTAGGGGGGTTAAGGAGTGTTGCCCTTCTTAACCCCCCAGGTTAATGATTGACCATCAAAACTGAACAAGAAAAAACCGAACTTTTGCCGGAATTATTCATTGGCTACTTATAACGAAGATGAAGTATATCAGGCAGGTAAGTACCAGGACAATCTTCAGCCAAGGCTTTGACTTTGCCTTTATTACTGCAGCTTCTGGCGATGGGTCCGTAAGATATAGGGTTTTTTCAAAAAATAAAGTGTAATGGTCATCGGTAGGGGATTCTCTTGAAAAAGCAAAAGGCAGTATGTGTTGTTTTCATACTCATATTCGTACCTGCCGATTTTTAATCCTGGTTGCTCCCTTCCAAGTGGATTCTGTAAAATGCCTGTTACAACATGACCTTCCTTCTGAATCATCGAAAAAGCTTCTTCCGGGGTAAGCCTATCAACGGATACACATTCGGCAATGTAAAATAGAAGTACAATTCCACACGCAATGGCGACACTGACGAAAAGATATTGCATTCCAAACCCCTCCTTGCCTGGGAATCAGTCAGCTGCAGGTGTGGCAATCCCTTTTTCATATTGCTCCAGAAGGGTTACTTCCTCGAAGATCCAGTCAGCTATTTTTTGGGCACTGACATGACGGTCAGTATCTCCGACCTTGATGATAGCGGGGTCACGATATTCGCTCCAGTTGTTTTCACCAACCTGGTCTACGGTCCAGACTCTGCCTGTGTCCCTGTTATAAAAGACCTCGGTGTGACCGCCTGAATTGCGGGGCCAATCACAAGTGGCCTTGCTTGCTTCCTCCAGACCTTCCATTTTCAAGTTGTAGGTGTTCATAGCTGTCGTCCTTTCTGAAAAAATAAAAAAATAAAAAAAGAAAAAATAAATATGAATCCGCTTAGCAGGGTGTAGCAGAGGCTTCCGGTACTGCCAGGCTACCCCTGCGGGGCGGCAGCCCTGCGGCCACCAGGTAGGAGTTGTCCACGGTCTTTTCCAAGGTTGTCCATAGGGTTCTCCACGCCCTTGGGTGTGGTGAACCCTGTGGTCAACCGGCAGGCGTCAGCCTGTG
>DVGG01000075.1 GCA_018712825.1 Candidatus Faecousia excrementipullorum
GCCAATGGACTCGGCACGGATGGTGCCGCCGGTGGGATTCATCACGCTTTCAATGTGGCTGTCAATCTCCGCATCCACCGTGGAATATTCAAACGCCAGGGTGGTATTGAGCAGCTTGCAGTTCTTCATCACAAGATTTTCGATATAGCACATCCCCTGCAAGCTCTCCACGGTACAGTTAACGAGGGTCAGGTTTTTGGCGTTCCAGCCCAGGTACTCTCCGGATATGAAGGAATCGTACACCGTCACATTTTCGCTGTTCCAGAAGGCATCTTTGGAAAGCAGGCGGGAATTGCGGATGGTCACATTCCGTGCACCGTCAAAAGAGTAGTTGCCATAAAGGGTCAATCCCCGGATTTCCATGTTCCGGCTGTTCATGGCAAAGTAATCACCCTTGGCCATCACATGGTCCAGGTTTACGCCGTCGCAGCTCCACAGTGTCTCAGAGGCGTTGGGGAAGGTCACATTCTTCAGGGTTACATCGTGACAGCGCCGGAAGTTCTTGGGCGCTTCAATGGCTGAATCCTCCACACGGATGTGGTCGGTATACCACACCCCGGCCCGGCCCATCTCAAACCAGGTGCTGTTCTTTACCACAATGTTCTTTGCATACCACAAGGGGTATTTCCACTTGAACATGCACTCCACCAGTTCAATATTGCGGCTTTCCTTCAGGGGCGATTCCCCGTCTGCAAAGATTGTACCTTTGATCCGAAGGTCATGCCCCTGAAACAGAGCACGCTCCCCCGTCAAAATCTGATTCTCCAGTTCTGTCACACCAGTCTGATTGTTACCCATATATATCAAATCCTTTCTCTTGTTGTCAGGAAGCGGCACAGATCTGCACAGGTTTGTTGCCTCAGTCCCGCCGGCTTAATCTACTCCCGATTCTCTTTTGTGGGCTTTCGTTATTTCAGATTGCTTTTCAGAAACGCCTCGATTTTATCAAAAGGAATGCGGTCAGTGCGGTCATACAGATCGATATGCTCTGCATCTTCCACCACATACAGCTCCTTGGGCTCCTGCGCCTTGGCATACGCCGCATCGCTGAAGAACCGGGAGTGTGCCCGGTCACCCACCACAAACAAAATGGGACGGGGGCTGATTTCGTCCAGGTGGCTGAGAAGATCAAAATTCATCATAGGAATGTTGCTGGTGGTGGTGAAGCCGCCCCGGGCACGCTCATGGTGCCCTCTTTTTACTGCGTAGAAACGGAACCACTCGGCGGTAGGTTCCTCCAGGCCTTCGGGCACCTGTTCCAGGGGTGTCTCCGGGAAGAAGGGAATATACTCCGGCATATATCCATTCTCCGCATCCTTCCAACGCCGCTCTGCCAGGGCCTGCTTCGCCGCTAAAATTTGTTCCGGTGTCTGACCCAATCTTGCCGCCACGGTCATATCATACATACTGGTGGTAATCACTGCACGGAATCTGGTGTCCACCTGCGCCGCCGCCAGGGCAAAACCGCCGCTGCCGCAGATGCCCAGAACAGCAATTTTCTTCCGATCCACAAAGGGCTGGAGTCCCAGAAAATCCACGCCTGCGCTGAAATTCTCGGTGAACAGGTCCGGAGAAGAGACATGACGGGGCTCCCCTGCGCTCTCTCCCATATAGCAGGGGTCAAAGGTCAGCACCACAAACCCCCGCTGTGCCAGCTCGTTGGCATAGACACAGGGGCCCTGCTCTTTCACACCGCCATAGGGGGCACCCACAATCAGGGCCATCTGGGGCTTGGTTTTGTCCATGTCCTTTGCCATATACAAATCACCGGCCAGCATCAGGCCGTATCGGTTGGGGTAGCGGACATGGGTTCTTTCTACATTCTCATGCAATGGGCAGATATACTCGCTCATGGTTTGTTCTCCTTTCATTTATCAAGGGCACTATACTGCTGGTCGGTTACAGGTTCCAACCACTCGTTGGAACCACCTTCTGCCGGAATTTCAATGGCGATATGGGTAAACCATTCATCCCTTGCCGCACCGTGCCAGTGCTTTACCTCCGGGGCAATGTATACCACGTCCCCGGGATGGAGTTTTCTGGCAGGCTGCTGCCATTCCTGATACCAGCCCTCCCCATCGGTGCAGAGCAGAATCTGCCCGCCCTTATGGTGGATATGCCAGTTGTTGCGGCACTGCGGTTCAAAGGTTACATTGTATACCCCGACGCCGTGGATGTTCAGGGGTTTCAGATAGCTGTTGCCAGTAAAATACCGGTCATACGCTTTGTTGGGTTCACCCAGGCCGAACAGAGAGTCGGAAGCGTCCTGTGTTTCCTGGGTATAAATCTCCCGCACCATAGGAAATACCGCCCAGGCATTGGGCCAACCCACATAAAAAGCAATGTGGGTAATCATCTCTACCATTTCCGTCTTGGTCACGCCGTGATTTTTGGCGTTGCGGATGTGGTATTCCAAAGAGCTGTCGGTGATGCCCTTGGATATCAGGGCAACCACCGTAATCATACACCGGTCCCGCAGGGACAGCTTGTCTTCCCTGGACCAGACCTCCCCAAACAGGACATCATCATTCAATTGAGCAAACTTGGGAGCCAGATCTCCCAGCCCCGTTCTGCCGGCAGTTTGTTTTATCATGTGCTTTCCTCCTCCGCATTTATATCTTAACTTTCAGCTTTTATCCTTCTCAAGCCGGTAGACCAGATAGTCCAGGCAATGGATTTGTTTTTCCTCCCGGTGAACCTGAGCCAACAGCCCTTCCCTTTTTTGAGATAACAGCCGCAGCTGTTTTTCCCTTTCTCCCGCACTCCAGCAGATAAGAAACTCCTGTATTGAGCTTTCGTCAAATCCGACTGCTTGCAGGTTCATAATCAAATCCTGCTCCGTAATGTTAAAAACCTCCTTTTGCCCCGGGTTTTCTGCTATTATTATATTCCCGACAGAAAAGCATATCAAATACTTATAAACAATGTTATTGCATAGTTGAAACCTATTTATATTTGTGGTATTCTTTTCAGTAGGAGGCGATGGATATGGAACTGCGAGTGCTGCAGTATTTTTTGGCGGTGGCCAGAGAGCAGAATATTTCCTCTGCGGCAGAATCCCTGCATCTTTCTCAGCCTACTCTTTCCACCCAGCTGAAAGCCTTGGAGGAAGAGCTGGGAAAACAGCTTTTAATCCGCGGGACAAAGGGCTCCCGAAAAGTGCTGTTAACCGAGGAAGGGATGCTGCTGAGAAAACGGACGGAAGAGATTCTGGAATTGGTCCGCATGACAGAAAGAGAGATCTCTTTGTCCGACGAAGTAATCGCCGGAGATGTCTATATTGGTACCGGTGAGTCCGATATGATTCGCATTTTCGCACGAGCCGCCAAGCGCATTCAGGAAAAATATCCCGATATTCATTTTCATATTCTCAGCGGAAATTCCGCTTTTGTGAAAGAGCATTTGGACCGGGGATTGATTGATTTCGGAGTGGTATACAGTCCCGTGGATACCACAGTTTACAGTTCCATCAAAGTTCCAATCCGGGATACCTGGGGGGTACTGATGCGGAAGGATTCTCCCCTGGCCCAGAAAGATGTGATTCAGCCCCAGGATCTGTGGGATAAGCCCTTGATTTTGTCGGCGCAGAAAACAGATGCCTGGCCCATGTCCAGCTGGTTTGGACAGGATATCACCAGACTGAATATCGTTGCCACATACAATCTGGTGTTTAATGCATCGCTGCTGGTGGAGGAGGGACTGGGGTATGCAGTCTGCTTTGACAAGCTCATCAATGTCAGCGGCGACAGCAAGCTGTGTTTCAGGCCCTTGTCTCCAAAAATGAAGGCCGAGGCATCCATAATCTGGAAACGGTATCAGCTCCTGTCAAAAGCGGCACAGAAATTTATGGATTGCCTGAAGGAAAGCTGTGAATTTCACGGTGTTTGACGATTTTTAAGTTCGTTTTCCGGCTCCCAGGCGCCCATAAAGCAGCAAAGGTCACTTGCCGTATAGCGGCATTGTCATTTCATAGGAGGTAATACAATGTACAAAGAACTGATTGGGAAACTGTCATCAGGGAATAAATGGGTAAAAATCCAGCCTCCCTGCCCCAAAAGCGAAATTGCATATGCCGAAAAGGTTGTAGGACATCCCTTCCCAAAAGCCCTGGTGGATTTGCTTCTTGAAATGAACGGGGATCGCTGGTGTCTATTGTCTTCTCAGGAAATCGTTGAAAATGTAAATCGAAACAAAGAAACCTGGCTTCCCCTGTTTGAAGAAGATTACAGCAAAGAAGAATATCTGGATAGAGTGGACCGGTTTATTTTCTTTGCCACAAACGGCTGCGGTGACTATTATTGCTACCGTGTTCAGCCCGACGGCATCGTGGACGAAACCACCATTTATGTTTGGGAGCATGAGGAAATTGGTGAAGGCTGTTGCTGGAGAGCGGTGGCATCCGGCATGACGGAGTTTATCACCCGGTATTATCAAGGTGAAATCTGATTTTTTGGGAATAATGGTGACTGCAACTGTCAGTTGACATGCAGTTGGTTGATTACAACCGGGATTTGGGCTATAATGCAGATACTACAAATGTACCAGGAGGTGTCAAAAATGACTTTAGGCGAAAGCATCAAGAAACGGCGGGAGGAATTGAAGCTGTCCCAGGAATGTGTGGCAGACCGACTTGGGGTGAGCAGGCAGGCTGTATCAAAATGGGAAACCGGGCAGTCAGAGCCCACGGCAAGCAATCTGATTCAACTGGCAGATATATTGGAAATCAGTCTGTCCCAGCTTGTGGAGCCTCAAAAAGGCGAAGAAGAACCGGCCGCTTTTGAAAAAGCCAAAAGCGAAAAGAAGCCCAATCTGATTCTCCGGGCCAACTTAATCAAACTGGCAATTATCGCCCGAGCGGCCTTTCTGTTCAACTGCACCTCGGTAATTTACCAGCTTCAGCACCCGAATTTTCCAAACAAAGACCTTTACCGTGGTGCCCTCATCTTCTCCCTTGTACTGCTGGCTCTTAGTTCCATCTGGATGGCTGCAAATCACCTCTATGAGACCGATAAAAAGCAGCGCTGCAAGAATACAAAGATTGAGCTGGACTACTGCTGTGTTCAGCTGGCGGTGGGTTTATTGACCATACATTTTGGCCTGGGTCTTGTTGGTGCCGTCCTCATAATTGCGGTTGGCTGTACATATATTTTGTATATCAACCCAAAATTCATGTTCCGAAAGCTGACCAGGTAACATAGAATCCTGCGAAAATTTGGAGGATTCAATAGAAACGCCCCCAAAG
Source organism: Candidatus Faecousia excrementipullorum (assembly GCA_018712825.1). Classification (GTDB taxonomy): domain Bacteria; phylum Bacillota; class Clostridia; order Oscillospirales; family Oscillospiraceae; genus Faecousia; species Faecousia excrementipullorum. The sequence goes on from DVGG01000075.1 coordinate 5,243, forward strand.
GGAAGCTATGCTTTCCTTTGGGGGCGCTATGTTTTTGATTGTCCTGCCGGGAGGTTATGGAAGTTTACACCATAGTCGCCCACTTGTAGCGGGTATCACCCTTGCCATCCTTACCGGCCCAGATGCATACATAGGCCTTGTAATATCTACCGGCAATGCCTTGGTAGGTCACATGAGAAACATGTTGATAATCATTGTACGCCAGCATGCCTGGGTTTTCTTCATACAGAAATGTTTTTACCCTTGTCCAGGTCACATTGTTGGTGGATTCATATAACTGAATGGACAGCACGCCGATTTCGTCCATATATCCGGTACCCATCACATCAAACCAAATCTGCATCTCTCCTCTGCCCATATCGCAGATATAGGCATTATAGCCATCCAGATAATAACTGGCGAAGGGAATAACCTCTTCGTTTTTTGCTGCACTGACCGAAGTGGGAAAGGCCAGTGCCACTACAAGGCAAAAAACAATCAACTTACACAATACACTCTTGGTATACTTCAAATCAATTACCCTTTCTCTATAGAATCTATCATCTTTTTCATTTCCGAAGAAGAAACCGGTCCCATTATATAGCATTCATAGCTTTCATCGATCCATACAGCTTTTAACTGATCATGGTTACTAAAAATATAGTATTGAACACCCGCAGCTTCATAAATCTCTAGAAGTGAAGCGCTCTGCTCAATTTCCGAAGGATGACTGCTAATATAATTTGCAATGTGAATACGGATAGTTTGATCGCCAGAAAGGTAAACAGCTGTAAAAATTCTCTGGGTAGGCGTTTGTGTCACGGTCACATCTGTTTCCGCATACCCCTCCGGGATCCAGGTAGGGACCAATTTTTTCTCTGCCTTGAACTCGTCCAAGGCAGTCTGCAAAGAAGCACAGGGATTCATATAGTCTGAATGTGCGCCCATGGATTCCTCTGTCTGACCCAAATATCCCAGAAACAGGGTCTCCTGGGTCCACTTGGCAATGGTTTGCCACAGATCCACACCGAAGCCCTGGGCGGTCACGGTGCTTCCCAACAACAGCACTACCACAGCTGCGGCTGCTACCAGGCTCTTTTTCCATCTATTACATACTTTCGCCGGTTTTCTTTCGGAAATTTGGCCTGTACATTCGTTATAGGACCGCTGGAAAATCTCCCAGGCCTCGTCCAGAGATTTTCCTTGGTTCTGGTCTTTTCTTCTTTTGGCAAGCACCTCCATAATATACAGAATGGTTTCCTGGTCGGATACTTCAGCCTCTGATTTAGAAGCATCCGCCCGAAGAAGCTCCTGAAGCGCCTGGGTATCCATGGAATCGTACCGGCCCAGGTCAGTTTTCTTTTCTTGTTTAGGCATACTCTACCTCCTTCTATAAGGTATATGTAATGAAACGCCAAAATGTGACATCAATTTCTAATTTTTTCCCGAAGAAATTTTTTTGCCCTTTCCATGCGCTTGCGGCAGGTGCCTACAGTGATGTTCCTGTCCCTGGCCAGCTCCTGATAGCTTTTTCCATCCAGGACCAGCGCCTTCACCAATCGGAATTCCTCTGTATGCGCCAGATCCTGATACAAAAATTCCGGAAGTTCTTCATTATGGGACATTACTTTCTCAGGAGGGCAGGAAGCTATCTGCTCTTGCAAATACCTTTGTGCTCCTGCCTGCCTTCGGTAAATATTGGAAATCACATTTCGCAGGGTGATAATGAGCCATCCCTCCGGATTTGGGCTGTGAAGCAAGGCTTCCGGGCACTGGCAGGCAATCCGGAACGCATCCTGGGCTGCCTCCTCCGCCTGGGCAAAGTTTTTCAGTGAGCTTTCCGCATATTCCACCAGCAAGGGATACATTTGCCGGAACAATCGCTCTATCTCATTGCTTTGGCTTGGGTTCATCAGATTTTACCTCATTTATATTTTTCCTTATCACGTCATGTGACAACGCGTAAAAGCTTCCCGTTCCAATGGCAATCGGAACGTTTCAACCTATTTATTATATTCCAAAAATCGTCAGAAAACAATCATCAGTTTTCGACTATTTTCGAGCCTCCAAAGGCATATAAAACACCCCATAGGCAAAGCATGGGTCATATGCTCCGCTTACGGGGTGATTTTTCCCTGACTATACATTTTTCTGGGCGGAAAGGCTGCAAAAATAACCTGTGTCCAATGGGTTTTCCGTCAAACACAATCCCGGATACAAAATGTTCAGTGCCTTTTCCAGGGTTTCCATGGGAGCGTGGGCAGATACATCCGCTGCAATTTTTCCCCGGTGCACAATCAGCAGGCGGCTGCAATAGGACAGGGCCAGCTGAGGATCGTGGAGCACCAGCAGTGCTCCCTTTTCCTTTTGGTCTGTCAGCTGTCGGATTTTATGGAGCAGCTGCCGGGCATTGTCAAAGTCCAGGGCTGCATTGGGCTCATCCAGAAGCATCAGGGGCGTGTCCTGCACCAGCAGACGGCACAGTAAGACCATTTGCTGCTGTCCCTGGCTCAAAAGGCCAAAGTCCCGGTGAAGAATGGAGGCGATTCCCAAATCTTCCGCACACAGCTCCACTTTCTGACGCAGCTGAGGGGACATCCCCCACCGGAAGCCCTCCCGAGCATAGCCGCCCATGGCGATGGCTTCCATCACTGTGATTCCCGGCACGGCATGGCTGCCCTGGGGCATAACCGCCGTCCGCCGTGCCCGCTCCCGGACAGAAAGGCGGCGGATATTCTCTCCCATCAGCCGGATTTCACCGGAAATACAGGGAATCTCTCCGGTAATGGCCCGCAGCAGTGTGGTTTTTCCGCAGCCGTTCCGCCCCAGGACTCCCACCATCTCCCCGGGAAACAGGGAAAAGGAAATATCCTGAAGGATGGGTACAGTATACCCTACAGACAGGGCCGAAGCTTCAAAAATCGGTTCCATATGCCTCCTTTCTCCTGCGACGCAGAGCCAAAAGCAGCACAGGCAGGGAAAAAGCTACCGTGAGAATACTCAGAGGCAGCTCCGCATAGGGCACCAACATTCTTGCCAGAATATCCGCTGCCAGCAGGAGCTCTCCGCCCACCGCCATACAAAACAGCAGGTACAGACCTCCTCTGCGGCGGTACAAGGAAAATGCAATATGGGGGGCAATCAGTCCCACAAAAGCAATGGCTCCCGTGACAGAAATCACCCCGGCAGTCATCCAGGTGGCAAGCCCCAGAAGAATTCCCCGCCACAGCCCCGGGGCAAGCCCCAGCTGCCGGGCCTGGGCAGAGCCCTGGCTGAGAAGGAGCAGCTGCTTTCCAAAGCAAAGCATAAGCGCCATAGGAAGAAGAATCAGAGGCAGGCAGGGGTATACCCGGCTTGCGGTGACCTTTCCCAGGCTGCCCATGGTCCAGAATTCAATGGCTGCCAGCTCTCCGGTAGGGTCTGCCATGTATTTCAGAAGCATCAGCCCTGCCTCTGCAGCAGAGGCAATCACGATACCTGCCAGCACATAGCTGCCGGTGCGGCGGATGCCGGAAAACTCCACCAGAAGCAGCACCAATATCAGCGACAGAATGCCCAGGGCAAAGGAGCCTGCCATCATCAGCCACCAGCCGCCGCCCCCCAGCACCAGAGCCAGAGCAGCCCCCAGAGAAGCTCCGGAGGCAACGCCCGTCAGATCCGGAGAGGCCAGAGGATTCCGGAACAGAAGCTGATACACACCGCCTGCCAGTCCCAAAGCACACCCGGCAGTCAGTCCCATCACTACCCGGGGCACCCGGAGCTGCCAGAACACCCCGGAAAGGGTGGTGTTTTCCAGCTTTCCCATAAGCAGCTGCCCCATCTCCGGAAGGGAGATGGGGTAGCTGCCCAAAGTGCAGGACAGAAGGGCGGTAACTGTCAGCAATAGCAGAACCGGAATCAGCAAATACCCTCTGGAACGCATTTACTTGGTAATCAGGTCCCCGGGGATTTCCACACCATAGAAGGTCTTGTAGAAATCCTGGGCATCCTGCTGGAAGGTTTCAAAATCGTACACCTGGGGGTGGAGCACACTGGTGAGCCACAGCACGCCCAAAATGCCCGAGGGGATGGGAGAGTCCCACTCCTCAAGATTCTGGGGCATGGCGTACACCGCAGCGTTCTTCACAGCCGTAATCTGGGCAAGATTTTCGTCATTGAGCACATCCTGGGTGGTGTACTCCGCACCGGCGGGGATGACAATGACCTCCGGGTCAGCCGCCAGAATGGACTCGTAGGAAACCTCTGTCCAGTAGTCGCCGGGCAGCTGGGCCATCACATTCTCGCCCCCTGCCAGGGTCACCAGGTCAGACTGGTACATCAGTCCCGGGGCGGCAGAGAGGTAGGAAGAGTTGCTGGCCACATACACCCGGGGCTTTTCCTCCCCTGCCGTCAGGTCAGAAACCTTGGTCAGCTGCTCCTCATAGTAGGCGAGCAATGCCTCTGCCCGCTCAGAAACGCCGCAGGCGGTGGCGATGAGGGTAAGCATCTCCTCCAGCAGCTCCTGGGACTCGGGATTTACCACCAGTACGGTAATACCCAAATCCTCCAGAGTGGCTGCGTAGTCCTGCAGCTTCACCGGCATCAGCACCAGATCCGGCTCCAGAGCCAGAACCGCTTCCACATTCAGCTCTTTCAAAGTACCCACCTGGGGCTTTTCCAGCAGCTCCGGGGCGCAGAGGCTGTAAATGGGACGGGTATCCGCCTTCTTCTCCAGGCCGACCACCCGGTCTCCCAGGCCCAGAGCCAGGGTGCCATAGGTGGTGATGTAGTAGCAGCTTACCAGGGTCTGGGCAGGCCCACCCAGGGTCACCTGCCGGCCGGCCTGGTCGGTCAGGCTAATGGTCTGGTTTTCTGTGGCAGCCTCCGTAGCTTCGGTAGTTGCCTCGGTGGTTGCCTGGGTGGAAGGCTTTGTAGCCTCCGTGGTGGTTTGGGTTTCTCCGCCGGCGCAGCCGGTCAGGCTGAACAACAGGGCCAGGGCCAGAAGAAAGGCCAGGGCAGAACGAAATCTCTTCATTTTTTCTCCTCAATTCTTTTTTTGATATTGTGCGATAAGCTCCGGCGGCAGGGCTTCCAGCGCCTCCAGCCGGTCTATGTCCCACAGTTCCCAGCCGGAAGCTGCTGTGACCTTGGTGCAAGGGTATTTTTTCAGCAGAACGCCTCCTCCCCTGTCCCCTTCCAGAGCCATCAGCTCCGGAGCCAGGGAGGCAGAAAAGGTAGCCGGGTTTCCCGGGGTATCCTGCCAACAGATTCGGGCGGTAATCCCTGGAGCGTACAGAAGCCGCCGGATGGTAGCCGCCTGGAGGAAAGGCTGGTCCGCCGCTGCGAATACCAGGGTATCCTCCGGGGACAGGTTCTTGATGCTTTCCAGTCCCGCCCGGATGGTATGAGACAGTCCCAGATGGCTCAAAGGGCTGTCTACAGCCAAAATGCCATGCTCTTCCGCCCAATTGCGGATGGCTTCATACTGGGACACCACCCGAAGGGTACAGTTCGGCAGATCTATGGCAGCTTCCCGGAGGGCTTCCAGCCCCCAGGAAAACAGGGGCTTTCCCCAAAGGGGGTATAGCAGCTTGTTGCTGCCGAAGCGGCTGGCCTTTCCGGAGGCCAGGAATAAAATATGCTTAGCCATGTTCCATGGACATGAGAATCTTCTCAGGGGTGATGGGCAGTTCCCGGTGCCACACCCCTGTAGCCCGGTAAATGGCATGGGCAATGGCAGGGGCGGGGGTATTGATAACCACCTCACCGATGGACTTGGCGCCGAAGGGGCCGGTGGGCTCGTGGCTGCAGGCAAAGTCCACCTGGAGCTTACCCACATCCAGCCGGGAGGGAATCTTATACTGCATGAAGGAGTCCTCCATCACCCTGCCCTTTGCGGTATAGGTGACATTCTCCGTCAAGGTCATGCCGATGCCCTGGGCGATGCCGCCCTCCGCCTGAATCCGCACCAGATTGGGGTTCAAGGGGGTGCCGCAGTCCACCACAGCGGAATAGTTCAGGAGCTCCACATGGCCGGTCTGGGTGTCCACCTCCACTTCAACCATGCCCGCCATAAAGGGCGGAGGCGATACCGGGGAGGAGTGGCTCACCGTCACCTGCACCGGGATGTTGTTGCCCGCCATGGAGCGGGTGGCAATATCCATGAGACTTACAGATGCGGAGCCGTCGGCACAGCTTACCCCCTTACCGGAGAACACCGTCTCCTCCGGGGTACAGCCCAGCATATTGGCGCCAATCCGGCGCATATTCTCCCGCAGCTCCAGGCAGGCCTTTTCCACCGCCTTACCGGTGACATAGGCCGTAGAGGAAGCATAGGAACCGGAGTCATAGGGAGAGGCGTCGGTGTCGGCACCGAATACCGCAATATCATCCAAATCGCAGTCCAGACACTCGGCGGCAATCTGGGCCAGGGTAGTATCACAGCCAGTACCCATGTCCGCTGCGCCAATCATCAGATTGTAGATACCCTCGTCTCCCAGCTTGATGGTGGCAGAGCCCACATCCAATCCGGAGATGCCGGAGCCCTGCATACTCAGGCCCACACCGGCAGCCCGGATTTTTCCGTTCCCCATATCCCGCACCGGGTATTTTTCTTTCCAGTTGAAAATTTCCGCACATTTTTCGATGCACCGGTCCAGGGCGCAGGCATTGGCGGTTTCGTGGTAGTAGGCAGGCATGACCATACCTTCCCGGACGATATTCTTCTCCCGGAGGGTAAGAGGGTCCATATGGAGCTTTTCTGCCAGCTCATTGACGGCGCTTTCCACCGCAAACAAGCCCTGGGTTGCACCGTAGCCCCGGTAGGCACCGGCGGACTGGCGGTTGGTATATACCACATCATAGGTAAAGCGGAAGGCCTCCAGGTTGGCGGTATACACGGGAATGGACTTGTGGCCGGACAGACCCACGGTGGTGGGGCCATGCTCGCCGTAAGCACCGGTATTGGAAAGGGTATACAAATCAATGCCCCGGATAATGCCCTCCTGGGTAGCTCCCAGGCGAACGTGCACCTCCATCTCATGCCGGGGGGAGGCGGCAATCTGGCACTCCTTCCGGGAGTAGACCATCCGGGCCGGGCGGCGGGTTTTCCAGGTCACAAAGGCCGGGTACACCTCCGCCACCACCGTCTGCTTGGCGCCGAAGCCGCCGCCGATTCTGGGCTTTTCCACATGAACCATGGACTTAGGGATGTCCAAAGCGTTGGCAATGATCCGGCGGCAGTGGAACACGATCTGGGTGGAGCTGATGACATGAAGCCGGCCGTACCGGTCGATTTCCGTATAGGTGCGGAAGGTCTCCATCATGGCCTGCTGGCAGGCCTTCACATGATAGGTATGGTCAATCACCACCGGGCAGCTGTCCAGTACCTCGTCAATGTCCCCTTCCCCCTCCTGACCGGAGGCACAGAGGTTCCGGCGGTTATCTGCCCCCACAGGGCAGAGGGAGCGCCAGTTGTCCTCGGGATGAACCAATATGGGGTTGTCCTTGGCGGTGTGGAAGTCCAGCACCGGCTCCAGCACCTCATAGTCCACCCGGATAAGCTTCATGGCCTTGTCCACAGCCTTTTCCGTTTCACCTGCCACAATGGCGACCGCATCCCCCACAAACCGCAGGTGCTGATCCAGCAGCAGCCGGTCATAGGGAGAGGGCTCGGGATAGGTTTGTCCTGCCATGGTAAACCGCTTTTGAGGTACATCCCGGTAGGTATAGACCGCCACCATCCCCGGCACCTTCATAGCGTTTTCCGTGCGGATTTCCCGGATTCTGGCGTTGGCATGGGGGCTTCGCAGCACCTTTACCACCAGAGCATCCCGGGGCGTCACATCCTCCACAAAGAGGGGCTTCCCCAGAAGCAGCTGCATGGCGTCCTTTTTTCGTACAGGTTTACCCACGCTTTTCAGCTCAGCCATTGGTCTTGCCCTCCTTCCAGTTAAGGTAATTGCGGATTCCCCGAAGCTGTCCCTCATAACCGGAGCAGCGGCACAGGTTTCCTGCAAGGAAGGCCCGAATCTCCTCGTCCGTAGGGTAGGGATTCTCCCGAAGGAGGGCGATGGTATTCATCACAAAGCCGGGGTTGCAGAAGCCGCACTGCTCTGCGCCCTGGTCGGCAATAAAGCCCACGAACTCCTCTGCCTCCTGCTGCAGCCCCTCCAGGGTCTGCACCTGATGACCGGCAGCCCGGGCAGCCAGCACGGAGCAGGACAGCACCGGCACCCCATCCAGAAGCACAGTACACAGGCCGCAGTTGGCGGTTTCACAGCCCCGCTTCACAGACAGGCATCCCTGCTCCCGGAGAAAGTCCAGCAGAAGCTTGTCCGCATCCACAGAGGCGGTAACGGGTTTCCCGTTGAGTGTCAATTTGATTTCCATGGTTTACTCCTCCTCCAAAGCCAACAGGCTCCGGCGCACCAGGGTCTCCGCCAGCCGCCGACGATAGGCTTCGCTTCCCCGCATGTTGGAGCCGAACGCTGCCTGCTCCGATACCCACCGGGCAAAGGTCTCCGCTTTTTCTTCCGTCAAATTTCCCTGAAGAATATGGGTCTCGTCCTCATAGCACCGGGCGGCACCGGGTCTTGCCCCCAGGCAGCACCGGTAGACTCCGTCCTTCTTCATCACGCAGCAGGCCAGCACCGGAAAGTCCGTGGCAGAATTTCTCTGGCTCTGGTAAGAGGCCTGCACCGGCTGGGAGGAAACAATCACCTCCAGAAGCAAATCACGCCGGCTTCTGGGAATCTGAACAAACTGGGAAAGGGGCATCCGTCCTGCGCCATAAAGAACCACCTGGGCATCCCAGGCCAAAAACAGGGTCAGCACATCGGAAAAGCCAAACCGGCCGTAAAGGCTTCCCCCTACTGTGGCGCAGTTGCGAAACTGCACACCCACAATGGGCTTGACTGCCTCGGCAGCTGCTCCTTGGGTCAATTCGTTGAGAATGGGGCTGGTCTCCAAAGTGCGCAGGGAGGTCATGGCACCGATATGCACCCCATCTTCCTCCTGCCGGATATAGCTAAGTCCCAAATCCTGCAGGTCAATGGCGGTATCCACCCGGCGGTTCTGCATTTTCAGCCACAGCATACCGCCCAGGATTACGTTGGAGCGTTTCTGGACCAAATCATAGGCCTCCTGGGGAGTCTTAGGTCGAAGATAGTTTTTGATGGTAAGCATATCCGTTCCCTTTCTGTTGTCATGGCTTTTTCGGGGATTTCCCGAAAAAGCCCATATTTTTTATCATAATACAATCTTATAAAGAATATGTCAAGAACGGCGAGAATCTCCCTCTCCCCAGTTCATCCGCCTTTCTCTCACGCCCCTGAAAACACCCCCGGGCACCAGCTCAAGTCTGCGTAGCCCGGGGGTATATTTCTGAATCAATCCAAATCTTTTCTTCGTTCTTTGAAATCTCTGTCAATTTCCTGTTTCCACTGGTCACTCAGGGGGGCGCTGCTGCGGACGGAAGAAATAGCGGCGCTGAGGACTTCATAATTCAGGCGGGTGCCCTGGCTGTCTGCGTGGTAATTGACCGCCCGATCCTCCCCAATACCAAACCGTCTTGCAGTCTCCACCGCATCGATGTTGGCTCCCAGGAACAAAAACTCCCAGCCGTATTTCTCCTTCTGCCGCTCAATCATCTGCCGCACCTTTTGGGCGGAATATCGGCAGCTGGCGTTTTCCATACCGTCGGTGGTAATCACAAACAGGGTATGCTCCGGCACATCCTCCGATCTTGCATATTTATGAACATTGCCTATGTGGTGGATGGCCCCTCCGATGGCATCCAAAAGAGCGGTGCAGCCTCCAACCGTGTAGTCTCGGTCTGTAAGGGGAGCTACTTTTTCCACCGGAATTCGGTCATGGAGCACCTGACAGGTATTATCGAACAGGACGGTGGAAATGAGCGCCTCGCCGGGGCCCTGCTTCTGCTTTTTCAGCATGGCGTTAAAGCCCCCAATGGTATCCGCTTCCAGTCCGCTCATGGAGCCGCTGCGGTCTAGGATAAAGACAACTTCCGTTAAATGCTTTTTCATTGGAAATACCTCCGTATCCATTGTTGGTTGATTTACAACAATAGAATACAGATTTTTTCTTCCCTTATGGTCGCATGGCAGGCGACAATTGGAATCTATGCACCCAGCAGGCTTTGGTCGAAGGCAAAAAGGGCCTCGTTGATTTCGAAAACGTTGTAATTGCCCCTCTCGATGAAATACTCCACAATGATGTCAAACTTGCTGGCATGGGACAGGGCGAAGCCGGCCTTCATCAGCATATCCTTTGTCTCCTCCAGGGACAGCTCCAGGGCAATAGCAAAGGCCAGAACCGTGGGTTTGGAGGGCTTATACAGCCTGTCGCTGCGGATTTTGGAAAAGAGCTTCCGGTCAATGTTGGCCTTTTTATAGCACTGGGCATCGGTCATGCCGGACTCGTCGATTTTTCGCAGGAGCATTTCCGAGAAGCTCTCGTCCAGCTGTTCCACCATCTCCTCCAGGGATTTTCCCGGCATGGAGGCCGCCATAGGCAGAAACGGTCTGGAGGCCTCATAGAAAACATTGGACGAAACCCGGCGGTTGGGAGGATCGGAATGGGTGTCCACGTAGTGGTCGTCGATATATTCCTCGATGTTGGCAAAGAGCTTGCCGCTGATGCGGTAGGCGCTTTTATCAAAGACCACCAGGTAGACGGTCATGTCATTTTCCAGCAGGAAACGGCTGATGGTATCCATGGCAACACCCAGCGCCTGGTCCTTGGGATAGCCGTATATCCCCGAAGATATGAGGGGAAAGGCCACCGTTTCGCACCCGGCTTCCTTCGCCAGAGACAAGGCCCTTTGGTAGCAGGAGATGAGCAAGTTCTCCTCATGTTGGCAGCCTCCCTGCCAGCGGGGACCTACTGCATGGATGACGTATTTACAGGGAAGCCCGTATCCCAATGTCAGCTTTGCACTGCCGGTGGGACAGCCTCCCAGGGCCTTACAGGCCTCCAGCAGTTCCGGCCCTGCCGCCCGGTGGATACAGCCGTCCACACCGCCGCCTCCCAGCAAGGAGGGATTTGCCGCATTTACAATGGCATCCACTTTCATTTTGGTAATGTCATTTCTCACAATCTGAATGGGCATACAATCACCTGCTTCCTATATTCATAGCTGTATTATACAGTATCCTGCCGGATTTGCCAATATAACCTGAAAATTCCGGAAAGGAAAAGCACCGGCTTTTCAGTCGGTGCTTTTGGGTCAGGATTAAATTTTCTTTCCGGTTACCTGGTACATCCGCTCATCGGAGATGGACTTTGTTACCTTCAGGTATTGGGCAAAGATCTTCGTCAGTTCCTCTGAGGACATGAGACCTCGGCTGACAGCGCTGGCGGCACCTTCGTGGTGGTGGTCAATAGCCTCCCGGCTCATGCCGTGGGCTACCGTGAGGGTTCCCCCGGGAGCCAGAAGCCCCGCCAGGGTTTCAATCAGGTGCTGAGGGTCAGGGAAATGGGGAAAGGCGTTATAGACCATGATACAGTCAAACTTCCGGTCAAAGGCCGTGTTCTCCACATCTCCGCACAGAACCCGGATAGGGGCATCCGGGTATTTTCCGGCGGCAATCTTTGCCATCTCCGGGGAGATGTCGATGGCGGTGACAGATGACACCTGCCGTTTCAGATAGTCAGGAAACAGCACACCGGTGCCGCAGGCCACGTCCAGAACGGACTTCCCTTCCCCCACCTCTGCCCCGTCCAGAATGCAGTTGATGATTTCATCGGAGCGAATCATGTCCCCATCCCACTGCGGGGCCATATGGTCAAAGAAGGCAATAATCTCCTGTTTGTTCATAGGAAGCCTTTCTTAATAGCGGCTGGGCAGCAGCTTGGCTCTGGTGAGCATGGTCACAAGCAGCGGCAGAAGCACCAGCTGGATGCAGATGCCGGGGATACCCTGCACCAGAGAGGTGGTTACCCAGGCAAAGGGAGAGATACCGGGGGTAAGGATATAAGCCTTTACCAGTCCGGAAATCACCCGGCCCAGCACCATAGCCGTTACCATGCTGATATAAAGGTCAACCACCGGAATTTTGGTGCGGACAAACCGGAGCATCAGGCCGGACACACAGCCGTACACGGCGCACTCCACCGCCATGGAGGGGAGGATTGCAGTGGGAGGCATACTGGTGAGCAGGCTGGAAATTACAGGCCCCAGCACGCCGCACACCAGTCCGTAGGGCCAGGAGCACATCATGCCGCACAGCAGCACAGGGATGTGCATGGGCAGAAAAATATTGCCGCCGTTGGGGAAGGAATGAAACAGCATGGGCAGCACCACACACAGGGCGGCGCACACAGCTGTAAGCACCAATTTCTTGACATGGGATAGGGTTTTCATGGAAATTACCTCCTGTTTCTTTTGCGTGGCCTATTATAATCCTTCACAGAAGAATTGGGAAGCCCCCCAGGGGGTTAAATATGCAGAAAAATGCCGGCGCTCGTTTCTGAGCGTCGGCATTGATGTCATTACAGCAAGGTCAGAAGTTCCTTCGTATATTCTTTGGCTGTTGCGCCGGTTTTCTCTCCGGTTACCTTTACCGGGCAGGCTTCCATGGCCTTTTCCAGCCGGGCGGCTGCTTCTCCCCGGCAGATATGCCGCAGCAGCAGGCACAGTGCCTTGAGGATGCTCTCCGGGCTGGCGTAGTCTCCCAGCCCTTCTGCAATCATTCTGGGGGCGGAGCCGTGGATGGCCTCGAACATGGCGTAGCGGTCGCCCATGTTGGCGCTGCCGGCCGTGCCAACACCACCCTGAATCTGGGCGGCTTCATCGGTGATAATGTCGCCGTACAGGTTGGGCAGTACAAAGACCTGGAACTGGCTGCGGATAGCGGGGTTCACCAGGTTGGCGGTCATAATGTCAATATACCAGTCGTCCGCCTGAATCTCCGGGTAATCCTCGGCCACCTGGTGACAGATGGCGGTAAACTTACCGTCGGTTTTCTTCATAATATTGGCCTTGGTCACAATGGATACCCGGTTTTTGCCGTTGTTCTTTGCATATTCAAAGGCAGCCCGGGCAATCCGCCGGGTTCCGGCATCGGTGGTGACCTTAAAGTCCATGGCAAGGCCGGGCAGCTCCACGCCCCGGCTGCCCAGGACGTACTCCCCTTCCGTGTTCTCCCGGTAGAAAATCCAGTCGATTCCCTCCTCCGGGATGGACACCGGGCGGACATTGGCATACAAGTCCAGCTCCCGGCGAAGGGTAACATTGGCGCTTTCCATGGTGCCGCCCATGGGGGTGGTAGTGGGGCCCTTCAGCAGTACGTCACAGGACTTGATCTCCTCCAGCACCTGCCGGGGGACAGACTCTCCCAGGGCCAGACGGTTTTCGATGGTGAGGCCTTCAATCTTCTTGCACACCACGCTTCCCTGGGCAATCTCCTTTTCCAGGAGCTTATGAAGCACCTGGGTAGCCTGCTCCATGATAATGGGGCCAATACCGTCTCCGTCAATCAGGCCGATGGTGACCACGGGCTTGGTGGTAAAATCGGTCTTTTCCTGATTCATGTGGGAAATTCGCTCCATCTGCTCCTGCAAAAGCTGGGAAAATTTCTGGCAGGCCAATTCCATTTCCGTCATACAAGTCCCTCCCTGGTGGCGTTCAGCAAGCCGCCGGCCATCAAAATCTTCTGCTGTCTGGAAGAGAGCTGGCAGGCAACCGGGAAGGTTCTGCCGGTGGCCTCATCCACCACAGTCATCTCTCCTGTTTCCATACCCTTGGCAATTCCCGTAAGCTTCAGCTTTGCTCCCTGGGAAAGGGCATCGTAATCCTCCGGGTTTACGAAGGTCACCGGCAGGATTCCGGCGTTAATCAGGTTTGCTACGTGGATTCTGGCGAAGCTCTTGGCCATGACGCACCGGATGCCCAGGTACATGGGCACCAGGGCGGCGTGCTCCCGGGAAGAGCCCTGTCCGTAGTTGCTGCCGCCTACCACAATGCCCTCGCCGGCGGCCTTGGCCCGGGCGGGGAATTGGGGATCGCATACCTCAAAGCAGAACTCCGACAGCTTGGGGATGTTGGAGCGGTAAGGCAGAATCTTGGCACCGGCAGGCATAATGTGGTCGGTGGTGATGTTGTCCCCCACCTTCAGCACCACCTCGGCCTCCAGAGTGTCCGCAAAGGGCTTGCTCTTGGGGAATTCCTTGATGTTGGGTCCCCGGAGCACCTGGGCCTTCTCCGCCTCCTGGGGGGGCAAGGGTTGAATCACAGCAGAATCATCAATATGGAAATGCTCCGGCAGAGTCACAGGGGCCATGGAAGGCAGCGTAGTGGGGTCGGTAATGAAGCCTGTCAAAGCGGATGCGGCAGCGGTTTCCGGAGAGACCAGGTACACCTGGGCGTCCTTGGTACCGCTGCGGCCCAGGAAGTTCCGGTTGAAGGTACGCAGGCTTACGCCGCCGGAGTTGGGTGAGAAGCCCATGCCGATACAGGGGCCGCAGGCACACTCCAACACCCGGGCGCCGCTGGCAAGGATGTCAGCCAGGGCCCCGCAGTCTGCCAGCATGGTCAGCACCTGCCGGGAACCGGGAGAGATGGAAAGGCTCACATTGGGAGCCACCGTCTTGCCCTTGAGAATGGCCGCCACCTTCAGCATATCCGTAAAGGAGGAGTTGGTACAAGAACCGATACACACCTGATCCACCGCCACATCCCGGAGGCTCTCCACCGTAACCACATTGTCCGGGCTGTGGGGACAGGCAATCATGGGCTTGAGGGACGAAAGGTCAATGTCAATCACCCGGTCATACTTTGCATCCGGGTCGCTGGCCAGGGGTACGTAGTCTTCCTCTCTTCCCTGGGCTGCCAGGAATTTCCGGGTCTGCTCGTCGGAGGGGAAAATGGAGGTAGTTGCCCCCAGCTCTGCACCCATGTTGGTGATGGTAGCCCGCTCCGGGACGGAAAGGGTCATGGCACCGGGGCCGCCCCACTCCACAATGACGCCCACGCCGCCCTTTACGGACAGAATCCGCAACAGCTCCAGGCTCACGTCCTTGGCGCTGACCCAGGGCCGGAGGGCACCGGTCAGGTTTACCTTGTAAAGCTTGGGCATGGTGATATAGTAGGCACCGCCGCCCATAGCCACTACCACATCCATGCCGCCGGCACCAAAGGCCAGCATGCCCAGGCCGCCGCCGGTGGGAGTGTGGCTGTCGGAGCCGATGAGGGTCTTGCCCGGCTTGCCGAACCGCTCCAGGTGCACCTGATGGCAGATACCGTTGCCGGGACGGGAGAACCGGACGCCGTGCTTGGCTGCCACCGTTTGCAGATACCGGTGGTCGTCCGCATTTTCAAAGCCGCATTGCAAGGTGTTGTGGTCCACATAGGCCACGCTCACCTCGGTTTTTACCTGGGGAATCCCCATGGTTTCAAATTCCAGATAGGCCATGGTGCCAGTGGCATCCTGGGTCAGGGTCTGGTCAATCCGCAGGGCGATTTCCTTACCGGTTTCCATGACGCCGTCCACCAGATGGGCCTGGATGATTTTTTGTGCAATGGTCATTGCCATATTACTTTAACCTCCCAATCATATTTTCTTTGGCATTTTTGATATGGCGGCAGGTAACCTCCTCCGCCAAATGGGCATCCCCGGCGGCAATGGCCTGGAAGATGGCCCGGTGTTCCTCTACAGAATGTTCCATCCGGTCCGGGTCTCCAATGGAAATCCGGCGGTAACGCTGGGTTTTTTTATGGAGCACCCGCAGGGTATCCCGCAGGACGGTTCTGCCGCACAGGTCGTAGATGGCATCGTGGAAGCTGTCATCCATCTTTTGCAGCTGCTCTGCATCCCGCTTGCTATAATAGAAATCCTGAAGGGCATTGATTCTGGAAAGCTCCGCCATCCCCTCCGGGGTCATATGCTCCACGGCACAGGCTGCCGCAAAGCCCTCCAGCCGCTGGCGGATATCCATAATATCCACCAGATCCTCCTGGGTAATGCCCAGTACCACGGAGCCCTTTCCCGAATCCCGGATGAGATTCTCCTGCTCCAGCCGCCGCAGCGCCTCCCGGATAGGGGTGCGGCTCACCCCCAGCTGCTCCACCAGCTTCAACTCTGTCAGCAGCTCTCCTCTGGGGTATTTTCCCGTGATAATGTCATCCTCCAGCCGTTCAAATACCTGATCGGCCAGAGAAACCGTCTTGAATTCTCCCATTTTTCTCCTCCTCAAGCGAAGCGTCCCTGCGCAAGCTCGGCAATCTTCTGCTCCATCTCTTTTTCGCTGATTACCGTCTGCCGCTCTCCTTCATAGACACTGTCCACCCATTCTTTCAGGGCCGCCACCAGGGGGTCAGACTTTCCAATCTGGTTTTCCCCTTTCAGGCGGTAATTCTGGTTAATCCAGTAGGCAATGCCGGCGGAGCCGGAGGTCTTGCTGATTTCCACCGTAGCAGGTCGGTTCAAAAGCTTTTCCGTGTCGAAGATGGTGTAGATTTCTGCGTCCTTCATCAGGCCATCGGCATGAATTCCCGCCCGGGTGGCATTGAAGCTCTTGCCCACAAAGGGGGTCATGGGGGGGATTTCATAGCCGATTTCATGGGTGAAGTAATCTGCAATCTCCGTAATCACCTGGGTGTCCATCCCGTCCAGGGAGCCCCGGAGGGCTGCGTACTCAAACACCATGGCTTCCAGAGGGATGTTGCCGGTACGCTCTCCGATACCCAGGAGGGAGCAGTTTACACCGCAGGCGCCGTACAGCCAAGCGGTGGAGGCATTGGTGACGGCTTTGCAGAAGTCGTTATGTCCGTGCCATTCCAGACATTCGCTGGGTACGTCTGCATAGTGCTGCAAGCCGTAAATGATGCCTGCAACGCTGCGGGGCATGGCGGCTTCCGTGTAGGGTACCCCATAGCCCATGGTATCACAGGCCCGGATTTTCACCGGGATGCCCGCCTGTCGGGACAGCTTTTGCAGCTCGTTTACAAAGGGTACCACGAACCCATAGAAGTCTGCCCGGGTGATATCCTCCAGGTGGCACCGGGGGATGACTCCGGCCTCGAAGGCATCGGACACGGTGGCAAGATAATACTCCATGGCCTGCCGCCGGGTCATTTTCATCTTCTTGAAAATGTGGTAGTCGCTGCAGCTGACCAGAATGCCCGTTTCCTTCAGGCCCAAATCCCGAACCAGCTTGAAATCCTCCTTGCTGGCCCGAATCCAGCTGGTAATCTCCGGGAATTTCAGGTTCAGCTCCAGGCACTTTTCCAGAGCCAGCCGGTCCTTTTTGCTGTAAATGAAAAATTCCGTCTGGCGAATGATGCCGTAAGGTCCCCCCAGCTTGGAAAGCAGCCGGTAGATGTTTACAATCTGCTCCACGGAGTAAGGCTCCACGGACTGCTGCCCATCCCGCAGGGAGGTATCGGTAATCCAGATTTCCTCCGGCATATTCATGGGCACCCGGCGGTGGTTGAAGGGAATCTTGGGAACGGAGCCGTAGGCATAAATATCTCTCTGCAGGTTGGGCTCCTCCACATCCTGCAGAGAATACTTATAGGAACGCTGCTCCAGAAGGTTGGTCTTGTTGGAAATCTCCAGCATACAGAAATCCCCCTATGCTTGTATTCTTGTATACAATTATACCACCAACTTTTTTCTTGTCAAGCAAAAAAGGACCGGCGAACCGGTCCTTAGGGAAAATGGTTCTATAATAAATGTTGGGGTCAGGCGAATGAGCCTGACCCCAAAGTTATAATAATAGGTTGAACATAGAGACCAAAAACCTTACAATACAAGTATACCCCTACACTCAATCGAAGGGATGATCTCTATGTTCACGAACGATTATATCGCACAACTTCTTCATCCACCTCATTCGGAGCAGCTGCCTTATTGATCTTCTACGCTTTTACCGGCTTTGAGTCAATTGCCGTTGCTGCGGAAGATATGG
>DVGG01000076.1 GCA_018712825.1 Candidatus Faecousia excrementipullorum
TTGGGTAGGCACTCAGAGGAGGTTATAATTGTACTGGAAATAACAAATATCGGAACAGGAGTTGCATCCAATTTAAGTTATGCAATACATTCAAACAGCAAAGAGGAAGAAGGACAATTCTCAATTTGGAAAAACAGAGTTATTTTGAGTCAGAAGCAAATAACACAGAAAATCAAATTGGGATTACCCAAAAACGAGAAAAACGAAATTGAAATTCATATTTACTACGAAGATGTTCTTCGGAACAAATACAAAAAAAGACTTGTTCTTTGTGAAAAAAACAGAATAATTTTTGTTTCCTTTCAAGATGAAGGCGAACTCATTCCATCTTCTGGTGTTGCACAATATTTGGCTGTATCTTACAAAAAGGAGAACTAATAGTATTTTCCCAAGTATTTTTTGAGAAATGCAGGGGAGTTTCTGGTGTGATGGGACATGTAGGACAGAATTATAAACAGAGAGGTGAATAAAATGGAAGAATACAAAGTATCATTGGGCTTAGAGCCCACAGATAAATATAAAAAAGCGAAACAGGACTTAATTCAGGCGATGAAGTCAATCAATGAATTATCTCCTCAACAGCAAAAAAATCTGGCTGAGGAGATGTTTGGAAGGGCAAAAGTTGCCGCAGTCATTGACTTGTTTAAGCGATATTGGAGATAGGGAGATGGTAGGGAATGATATCTTTGCTGGATGAATTTATTGGAAAGATGGATAAAGCAGCTCTCTATCAGAATTTCGACTATTATGGGGAGATATACCACTATACTGCACTAAAAAACATAGAACCAATATTATTAAACGCTCAGAATCAAATTGTATTGTGGGCCAGCCAGTTTGATTGTTTGAATGACATATCGGAAGGAACAATTGTTGAACAACGCTATCATGAGGTGTGCAAAAGCTTGTGGAATGACGGCACAATCTCAAGGAAGTTCTTTGATTTGCTGGAACATATAACGCCGTCCAGAAATGAGTCGTTCTACCTTTCGAAAGGTAAAACAATTAGGGCATACCGCGGCGAGTATGCGACATATATTGCCTCATTTTCGAAAAATAACGATCTATTACCAATGTGGAATTATTATTCAAAGGGAGATATGTTCGAGGGAATCAACCTGGGTTTAGATGTGGAAACAATTTCATCCAATTTCGGGCAATCTTTTGCCGATGGTAAAGTAAAGGTTTCCATAAGCCCGGTCATCTATGACCCAGATGAACAAAAAAAGGTAATAAGAAATTTTTTGCTAGAAATCGTAAGAAACTACGAGGAACGATTTGACTGTTGTGTTAGGGCACTGGTTTCTATGAGATTAACATCCTGGAAAATGCTGTTTAAGCAGGCGTGTTTTTGTCACGAGCAAGAAGTTCGTATCATTGTGGATGTTGCAGATAAATACAGAGATATTTTACCAGTGAAGTATCGGACAAATTCAGGATATATCATTCCATATGTAGAAATAAAAATTGACAAGAGTGCGCTAAGATCCGTAACGCTTGGACCGTTCCGTGGAACGGAATCACAAATCAAGTTGCAAAAAAGCACACTATTTCAAATGCTTACTTCTAACCAATATTTCGCAAAGATAAATGTGTCCAATGTGCCCGTAAGGTATTAGGAGGTGACAAACCATGCCCAACTTTTCCTTTTTGGAAACCAAATCGGAATACGCCCTTTTTGCTTCGGCCTGTGTGGAAGCGGAAAAAATCTATGCTTCTGCCCCGGCTCTGTGTGCGGTGGGGTGCCGGAAGGCTTTGGAGCTGGGGGTGAAGTGGGTATATGCGGCGGACAAGTCCATGCGGCTGCCTTACAAGGACAATCTCCAATCCCTTATCCATGAGCCTACCTTCCGGTTTGCCCTGGACAACGGCACCTGGGGCGCTTTGCCTTATATCGTGAAGCTGGGCAATCTGGCGGTACATACCCAAAAGAGCGTGGAGCCGGGGGATGCTCTGGCGGCGCTGCGGGGGCTTTTCCGGTTTGTGGAGTGGATTGACTACTGCTATGGTACGGACTACCAGGAGCGTACCTTTGACGAAGCCTTGATTCCCACAGAAAAGGTGGCGGTGGATACCGCAAAAACCGAAAGCCTTTTGGCGGAAAAGACCGCAGAAATCGAAGCCCTGCAAGCCCGGATCGCCCAGATGTCCGCCCAATACACTGCCCAGAAGGAAAAGCACCGGCAGGAGCGCACCTTTGGAGCCGAGGATCTGACGGAGTTTCAGACCCGGAAACGGTACATCGATGTGGATATGAAGGCCATGGGCTGGAAGTTTTCCGGCCCCGATGCAGATGTCCAGGAGGAGTACCCGGTGGAGGGCATGGCCGGGGTAGTGGGGCAGATGGGCTATTGCGACTATGTGCTCTTCGGCAAGGACGGTCTGCCCCTGGCGGTGGTGGAGGCCAAGCGAACAAGCCGTGACCCCAACATCGGCCGGAAGCAGGCGGTGTTGTACGCCGACTGTCTGGAACGGAAATTCGGACGGCGGCCCATGATGTTCACCACCAACGGCTTTGAGACCTATTTCTGGGACGACCGGACGGGCCCCCAGCGGAAGGTTTCCGGCATTTTCAGCCGGGAGGATTTGCAGAAGCTCATAAACCGCCGCACCGAGCGGCGGAATCTGGAACAGATACCCATTGACGACAAAATCACCGACCGGTACTATCAGAAAGAGGCAATCCGGGCGGTATGCGCCCAGCTGGGGAAGGGCTTTCGGAAGCACCTTCTGGTGATGGCCACCGGCACTGGAAAGACCCGAACCGCCTCCAGCCTGACGGATGTCCTGAGCCGGGGCAGGTGGGTGACAAACATTTTGTTCCTGGCAGACCGCACCGCTTTGGTAAAGCAGGCCAAGGACGATTTTAAGAATTATCTGCCGGAAATGTCACTGTGCAATCTCTGCTCCAACAAGGACGACCGGAACGCCCGGATTGTGTTTTCCACCTATCCCACCATTCTCAACGCCATTGACGATACCAAGTCCAAAGACGGACGGCAGCTCTTTACCCCCGCCCACTTTGACCTGATTATCATTGACGAAAGCCACCGCAGTATTTTCAAGAAATACCGGGCGATTTTTGAATATTTCGATGGGGTTCTGGTGGGCCTCACCGCCACCCCCAAAACCGATGTGGACCGGAACACCTACGACTTTTTCGAGATGGAAAGCGGCGTCCCCACCTATGCCTACGATTACGAAACGGCGGTGTATCAGGACCATGTGCTGGTGCCCTATTACAACTACGAGGTAAAGACCAAGTTTTTGGAGGAGGGCATCACCTACGACCAACTTTCTGAGGAGGACAAGGAGCGTTATGCCGACGATTTTGTGGAGGACGGAATGCTTCCCGACTTCATTCCCTCGGCGGCGCTGAATCAGTTTGTTTTCAACGAAACCACCGTGGACACGGTGCTCCAGGACTTGATGGAGCGGGGTATCCGGGTGGCTGGCGGAGACCGGCTGGGGAAAACCATCATCTTTGCCCAGAACAAGCGCCATGCAGAATTCATCTGCCAGCGGTTCAACAAGCTCTATCCCCAGTACAACGGCACCTTTGCCCAGCGGGTTATCTGTGACGATGCCTACGCCCAGACCGTGATCGACGATTTCAAGCAGCCGGAAAAAGCCCCCCATATCGCCGTCTCCGTGGATATGATGGACACCGGCATCGATGTGCCGGAGTGTGTCAATCTGGTATTTTTCAAGAAAGTCCGCTCCAAGGCAAAGTTCTGGCAGATGATTGGCCGGGGAACCCGGCTGTGCAAGGGGCTTTCCTGCATAGACCAGATTGACGGCGACTACACGGACAAGCGCCGCTTCCTGATTTTCGACTATTGCGGAAATTTTGAGTATTTCCGAGAGCACAAGGAAGGCTATGAGGCAAGACAGACCAAAACCTTGTCGGAGAATATCTTTGGCAAGCAGGTGAAGATCCTCATGGCTTTGCAGGAAAGTGCCTTCGCCGGAGCAGACTATCAGTCCTGGCGGCAGGAGCTGGCAGAAGGCTGCCATCAGCAGGTGCTGGCACTGAACCGGGAGCTGATTGCCGTAAAGCTTCGGCTCCAGGCGGTGGAAAAATATCAGAAGCCGGAGGCCTTCCATTCCCTGAGCGAGGGGGACAAGTCCCAGCTTCTGTCCGAGATTGCGCCGTTGGTCCAGTTGGAGGATACGGACGAATTTGCCAAGCGGTTTGATAACTTTATGTACGGCCTGATGCTGTACCACACGGAAAAGCAGCCTGCTTTCCGGTATGCCAAAAAGCAGCTCCAAGATACGGCGGCCCTTTTGGAGCGTAAGGTGAGCATTCCCCAGGTTCAGGAGAAGCTGCCCCTGATTCGGGAGATTCAGCAGGAAGCCTTCTGGGAAGCGGAGGATATTCTGCTGTTTGAGCAGGTTCGCCGGCAGCTGCGGGCGTTGATTCGCTTCCTGGACGAGGGAAGCCAGTCCGCCCGGACGATTATCACCAAGCTGTCCGACCCGGTGATTGACCGCCAGGAGGGGGAACTTCTGGATGCCGCCTATGATTTTGAGGATTACCGGGCCAAGGTGAACCGCTATGTCAACGAGCACGGGGACACCCTGGCCATCTACAAGCTGACCCACAACATCCCCTTGTCCATGGGAGATTATCAGAAGCTGGAGCGGGTACTCACCCAGGAGCTGGGAAGCAGGGAGGACTATCAGCGGGAGTTTGGGGACACCCCCTTCGGCCTGCTGGTTCGGAAAATTGCAAAGCTGGACCACGAGGCCGCTATGGCTGCCTTCTCCGCCTTCATAAACGACCAGTCCCTGAATCAGAAGCAGATTGCCTTTGTCCATAAAATCATCAATCATATCGAGCTGAACGGCTATATGGAAAATGTCTCCGATCTGACGAAACCGCCTTTTGACAAGCCCATCAGCTTTATCAAGCTGTTTGATGCCAAGACCCGGTCAACCCTGATGGACACCATCAATCAGGTGCGGGACAACGCTATTCAGATTACGGCCTGATAACTGCCACTTGTTTGCATTTAGAGAAGGGGAGGGAAATCAATGAAGCCCTGGATATACCCGGATTTTTCCAATGGGGTAGGCAATATCTCTGCAACCTTAGCGGAGTTTCTTTATGCTCCCAATCAGAACCCGGTGCTGCCTGTTTTGCAGGAGGCTCTTTCCCGGGATTATCAGAATGTGGTCTACCTTTGCTTTGATGGGCTGGGAATTTATCCCATGGAGCGGGGACTGGGGAAAAATAATTTGCTGAGGAAACATACGGTACAGGTTCTCACCTCCACCTTTCCCTCCACCACCACCAACGCAACCCGTACCCTGATGACCAACCGGCTGCCTTTGGAGCATGGCTGGTTCGGCTGGAGTCTTCATTTTCCCAAGCTGGGACAGAATGTGGACATCTTCCTCCGTCAGGATTCTCTGACCCGTGAGCGGGTGCGCCCCCAGGATTACCCCATAGACCAGGGGACGTATTACTTTGATCAGAGTCAGACGGAGCGGCACATTCACACGGTTTTTCCGGACTATATCCCCGTAACAAACCGAAAAGGAAACCGGACTTTCCGTACCCTGGGGGAATTCTGGCAGGCCCTGGAGGAAAGCTGCCGGGAGGCGGGCCCTGGTTTTGTCTACGGCTATTGCCCGGAGCCGGACGCCGTCATGCACCAGCAGGGGGTATCCAGTCCCCAGGCCCGGGAGGTCATGGGGGAGATTTCCAGGGGAATCCAAAACTTTCTGAAAACTGTGAAGGACACCCTGCTGATTGTGTCGGCAGACCATGGGCAGGTGGATATTGCAGGATATGTAGACCTGTATGGAGACGAAAAGCTCATGGGTATGCTGAAAACCTATCCATTCCTGGAAGCCCGAGCCCCGGCTTTTCTGGTAAAGCCTCAGTACCGCCGGGAGTTTGAAAGCTATTTTCAGGAGAAGTACGCCCGGGACTTCCAGCTTTTTGCCTCGGAACATCTCATTGAACGGGGGGTGTTCGGGGAGCGGGGGAGCATGGGCTATCTTTTGGGGGATTACATCGCCCTGGGAACCTACACCCACAAAATCGCCCTGCTGACGCCCCATAGCAAACGCTTCAAAGGTCACCACACCTCCATGACGGAGGAAATGGAAGTGCCTCTGATTCTTTTGGAAACTTAAAAAAACAAGGCGCAGGTTTTTTCAAAACCTGCGCCAATTATTTAACCAGGAAATCCCAGCAGCAGGGAAACCAGGGTGCAAACCACCAGGCTCAGTCCGCCAGTCGCAATCCAGCGGCTGCGGCGTTTTTTCAGCTCCTGGGTAAGATGCAGATATCCCAGGATTAAACCACCATCCAAAATGGTTATAATACCGGTTATAAGCTTCAGAGCTTTCACACCGGTGCCGGCAAACACAAGATATAGAATAAACAGAGCCAGACCTGCCAGCAGGGCATAGGTCATAATCCGCTCCATTTCCCGATAGCGATTTCTGCGCTGCGCCATACGTGCACCTCCACCAAATAGCATAGTCTATTTATAGCACATTCTGGGGAAAATTGCAATCCCTTTCCGTTTTCACAGAGGAATGGGTAAATTTTATGCAAATACTTGCAGTTTTACCCGCTTCCTGCTATAATGTTACCAACTATGTGTATGGATTAAAGGAGTGCCCATGTCAGAACCGAAATACCGGCTGGAAGGGATTGTGCATACCCGGGATGAATCCATGGAGGACTTTGAAGGGCCTCTGGATGTTATCTTCCTCCTGCTGAGCAAGAATAAAATTGATATTGAGGATGTTTCCATTACCGCTATTTTGGAACAGTACCTGGCCTACCTGGATGAAATGAAGCGGCTGGATATGGAAATTGCCAGCGAATTTATCACCATGGCGTCCCACCTGATGCTGATTAAGACCAAAATGCTTCTGTCTTCGGCGGAGGCTGCGGAGGCGGAGACGGAGCTGGATTTGCTGCGCCAGTCCCTGCTGGAGCGGCGCCGCCGGGAGGCCATGGACCAGATTCGCATTGCTATCACCCTTCTGGAGCCCCGGAACGAAATCGGCAGAAGCATGTTTACCAAGCAGCCGGAGCCCCTGAAACGGGATGGCACCTACCGGTACCGCCATGAACCGGAGGACTTGCTCCGGGCGCTGGATGAGATTTCCCAGCGGAATCAGCGGCGCTTGCCGCCTCCCACCGCCAACTTCAAGGGAATCGTAGGCAAGGAGCCCTACCCGGTGGCAAAGAAATCCGGGCAGCTTCTCCGCCGGCTGATTCTCCGGGGTGTAGAGCGGCTGAAAAACCTGTTCCGGGGAAATCGTAGCCGGTCGGAGATTGTGGCTACTTTCCTGGCGATTCTGGAGCTGTGCAAAACCAACTCCGTAACCCTGGAGGACGATGTGTCCGGGGAGAACCCCAATGTCCGCCTGATCAAGGCGCCGGAGCAGATTGAGAAGGAGCATTCTTAATGGACCAGACAGAATTACAACGTGCAATCGAGGCCATCCTGTTTGCAGCAGGAGAAAGCGTGGAAATTTCCCGCCTGGCTATGGCCCTGGAAACGGACGAAAAGGAAATCCGGGAGGCGGCGGATGCCCTGGCTGACCAGCTGGCCTTTGACCGCCGGGGAATCCGGATTCTCCGGCTGGAAAACAGCTATCAGATGGTTTCCTCTCCCCAGATGGCGGACTACATCACAAAAGCCCTGGAAACCCGGAAGCCTCCCAAACTCTCCGCCTCCCAGCTGGAAACCCTGACCATTGTTGCCTATTATCAGCCGGCCACCAAAGCCATGGTGGAGCAGATCCGGGGCGTGGACAGCAGCTATTCCATCTCCGGGCTTTTGAACAAGAAGCTGATTCAGGAGGCCGGCAGACTGAATGTCCCCGGCCGTCCCATCCAGTATAAAACAACCCCCAATTTCCTGAAAACCTTTGGCCTTACCTCCCTGGAGGAGCTGCCGGAGATTGAGAAGGTGAATCTGGGCGAGCCGGTGATACCGGAGGAGGAAGGGGAAGAACCTGCAAAGGAGGGCTAAGGAATGCTTTGGCTGATTATCCCCGGGATATTGCTTCTTTTGTGCCTGTTCCCCCTGGGAATCGGCGCAGTATACGGAAAGCAGGGCCCGAAGGTTTATCTGCTTCTCTGGAAGGTTAAAATCCCCCTGTACCCCCGTAAGCCCAAAAAGCCCAAAAAGGAAAAAGCACCGGTAAAACCCTCCGGCAATTCCCCCCGGCAGGAGAATAAACAGGAACCGGTCCTGGCGAAAGGGGAAAAACCTACCAAAGAAGCAAAACAGGAAGCTTCCCCGGCAAAAGACAAAAAGCCTTCCGAAGAAGCCAAGCAGGAAGAAGATGCCCCGTGGGATTTTGAAAAACTCAAATCCATTCTGCATCTGATTGTCCCTTTCCTGGGAAATTTGCGGCGGAAAATCCGCATCACCCGGCTCCAGGGTTATTTACTCCTGGCAGGAGGCGACCCCTGCGACCTGGCTGTGAACTATGGCAGAGCCTGGGCGGCCTTGGGAAACCTCCAGGCTTTACTGAACCAGGCGTTTGTAATCAAGAAGCAGGATTTGCAGGTGGGCTGTGATTTTGCCGGAGATAACACTTTGTTCTATGGAAGAGCAGATATTACCATAACCCTGGGGCGGCTTCTGGGCCTGGTCCTGCGCTATGGTTGGAAATTGCTGAAAAGCACCAAAATGAAAAAGGCGGTGGAATGAAATGAGCCAGAATTTACCCAATATGTTGGATAAAACCATTACCAAAATCCGCGAAATGCTGGATTCCAATTCCGTGGTGGGCGACCCCATCACCGTGGGGGAAAATGTCACCCTCCTCCCCATTTCCAAAATCAGTGTGGGAATCGGCGGGGGCGGCTCTGACTTTTCCAGCAAGGTTCCCAACAAGGAAAATCCCTTCGGCGGCGGCGTGGGTGCCGGTGTCCGGGTGACTCCGGTGGCTTTCCTGATTATCAAGGACGGCAGTGTGCGGATGGTTCCCGTGACGGCACCTGCCAATACCACCGCAGACCGGATTGTGGAGCTGGTGCCGGAAACTTTGGACAGAATCGCGGATTTTATCGATTCCAGAAAGAAAAACCAGGAATAAGGGAAAATCCCGGGGACAAACTATCCCGGGGTGATGAACTTGAAACGAATATTTGCAGGGGTGGCGGTCGGAATTCTGGCTGCCATCTTGTTTCTGCCGGTAAAGGCCGGGGCAATCTCTGCTGAGTGTGCCATTTTGATTGACGCCCAAACCGGGCGGGTGCTGTATGAAAAGCAGGCAGAGGAAAAAAGCCTCATTGCCAGCACCACAAAGATTATGACGGCGCTGGTAATCTGCGAGCAGACCAACGTTCTGGACCGGGTGAAAATTCCCAAAGAGGCCGTGGGCATCGAGGGCTCTTCCATGTACCTGAAGGAAGGGGAAGTGCTGACGGTTCAGGAGCTGCTTTACGGACTGATGCTCCAAAGCGGCAACGATGCGGCGGTGGCTCTGGCCATTTACTGCGGCGGTACGGTGGAGGGCTTTACAGAGCTGATGAATGACAAAGCCCACCGGCTGGGAATGACTCAGTCCCACTTCGCCAACCCCAACGGCCTGGACAGCCCGGGGAATTACTCCACTGCCCGGGATATGGCCATTCTTACGGCCTATGCCATGCAGAATCCCATTTTTGCCCAGACCGTCAGCACCAAAACCATTACCATCGGTGAGCGGTGCCTGCGGAACCATAACAAGCTCCTTTGGCAGCTGGAGGGGGCAAATGGGGTAAAGACCGGCTATACCAAGGCAGCGGGCCGGATTCTCATATCCAGCGTGACCCGAATGGGACGGCAGCTGATTGCCGTCACCTTCAACGCCCCTGACGATTGGCAGGACCATAAAACCCTGATTGAGGACGGATTCTCCCGATTTACGGTACAGCAGCTTGTCCGCCAGGGGCAGACCCTGGGACAACTGGAGCTGGCAGGAGGACAGGAAACGTCCGTGGATTTGATTGCGGCAGAGGACTTTTCCTATTCCCTGGCCCAGGGGGAACGGGTGACCATCTCCCTGCCGGAGGCGGGCTTTGCTTATGCCCCGGTGGCAGAGGGACAGGAGGCAGGCTTTGCCCATATTCTGGTGGACGGAACCGCTGTGGCCAAGGTGCCGCTGGTGTACGGGGCTACCATAGAGCGGGCAGATTAAGAAAGGAGCCGGGGCATGGAAGAACGGATACAGAAAATCATGGCCAGCCGGGGGGTAGCCTCCCGCCGTGCCTCGGAGGAACTGATTTTGCAGGGACGTGTCACCTGCAATGGACAGGTCTGCGGCCTGGGCGACCGGGCAGATCCGGAGAAAGATACCATTCTGGTGGATGGGAGACCCCTCCCATCCACGCCGGATGCAATTTACATTTTGCTGCATAAGCCCAGAGGCTATGTAACCACCTTGTCGGATGAAAAAGGTCGGAAAAACGTCTCCCAGCTGGTTTCCGACTGCCCCCAGCGGGTGTACCCGGTGGGGCGGCTGGACATGGATTCTGAGGGGCTGCTCCTTCTGACCAACGATGGGGAACTGGCCAATCACCTGATGCACCCCAGCTATGTGGTGGATAAGGTGTACCAGGTGTGGGTGCAGGGGTTCAGCCCGGAGGGATTGGAAAGACTGTCCCAGCCCATAGAGCTGGACGGCTACCGAATCCGAAAACCGGCTGTAAAGTGCCAAAAAAGAACCGGAGACAAAGCACTGCTGCAAATTACCATCCACGAAGGCCGCAACCGGCAGATTCGCCGGATGTGCGCCATCGCCGGAATGGAAGTGCAGCGCCTGAAGCGAATCCGGGAGGGGAGCCTATCCCTGGGGCAGCTGCCTCTGGGAAAATGGCGGTACTTAACAAAAGAAGAAGTAAAGGCCCTTCGGGGCTGATTTGCGGGGAAATGAATTGGAGAGATACATATGAAAGAGGATTTTCTTGCATTGTTACAGGCCAGGTACCCGAAACTGTCCAAAGGACAGCGGGCAATCGCCGACTTTTTAACAGAATCCTTTGATAAGGCTGCCTTTATGACAGCCAACAAGCTGGGCAGAGCCACAGGAGTTTCCGAGTCCACGGTGGTGCGTTTTGCTACCGAGCTGGGCTATGAGGGCTATCCCGGTATGCAGAAGGCCATGCAGGAATCGGTGATGAACCGGCTGACCTCCGTCCAGAGAATGGAGGTGGCCAATGACCGGATGGGCCATACGGACCCGGTGACCTCCGTGCTCCAGTCGGACATGGATATGCTTCGCCAGACCTGCGAATCCGTGGACAGGGAGGCTTTCCGGGCTGCTGTGGAGAAGATTCTGGGAGCCCGGCGGATTTATGTGGTAGGTTCCCGATCCGCTTCCGCTCCGGCATCCTTTTTGTCCTATTATCTGAACTATATGTTTGACGACATCCACACGGTCACCGGCTCCGGCTTCAGCGAAATGCTGGAGCGGATTGCCAAAATCGGCCGGGAGGATGTGGTGATTGCTTTCAGCTTCCCCAGATACTCCTCCTCCACCATCAAGTGTGTCCAGTATTGCCGGGGGGCAGGAGCCACGGTGATTGGCATTACCAACAGCAAGCTCTCTCCTCTGGCGGAGTACTGCGATTTGGTGCTGCTGGCCAAGAGCAATATGCTGTCTTTGGTGGATTCCCTGGTGGCGCCCTTGAGCCTGGTGAACGCCCTGATTGTGGCCCTGGCCACAGCCCGGGAGGAAGCCCTGGCAAATACCCTGGATATGCTGGAAAAAATCTGGCAGGAGAACAACATTTACGAAAGGCGGGCTGACCAGATATGAGGTATGACGGCATCGTCATCGGCGGCGGCCCTGCTGGAATGTTTGCAGCCATCGTGGCGGCTCAGAGGGGGCAGAAGGTTCTGCTTCTGGAGCGGAATGACCGGCTGGGGAAGAAGCTCCTCATTACCGGAAAAGGCCGGTGCAATGTGACCAACCACTGCTCCGCCCAGGAGGTGCTGGCCAACATCCCCAGAAACGGAAAGTTTCTGTATAGCGCCATGGAGAAGTTTCCCCCGGAGAGAATCGAGGCCTTCTTTGAGGAGCATCAATGCCCCTTGAAGGTGGAGCGGGGCAACCGGGTGTTCCCCGTTTCCGACCGCTCTGCCTCCATCCTGGACTGCCTGAAAACCCAGCTGGGAAAAGCCGGTGTCCATGTGGAGCACCACCGGGTATTGGAGATTCTTCAGGAGGAAGGCACGGTCACCGGAGTAAGAACCCAAGGGGGTACATACCCTGCCCGGTGGGTGATTCTGGCCACCGGCGGCCTTTCCTATCCCACTACCGGCTCCACGGGGGACGGCTATAAAATGGCACAAGCCCTGGGGCATACCATTACCACCACGGAAGGCTCTCTGGTGCCTCTGGAAACCGCCGGGGATATCTGCCAGCGGATGCAGGGGCTGAGCCTTCGTAATGTAGGAGTGAAACTGGTAAACGCCAAGGGCAAGGTTCTTTATAAGGACTTTGGGGAGCTGCTCTTTACCCATTTTGGGGTTTCGGGCCCCACGGTTCTCAGCGCCAGCGCCCACCTGAAAGGGGAGGGGTGCCGCCTCCTTCTGGATTTGAAGCCGGCTCTGGAGGAAGGAAAGCTGAATGACCGGATTCTCAGGGACCTGGAGATGTACCAGAACCGCACCATGGAAAATGCCCTGACGGATCTTCTGCCCCGCTCCATGATTCCCGTGGTGCTGGATATGCTGGAAATTCCCCGGGAGCTTCAGGCCAATTCCCTGAAAAAGCAGCAGCGAAGAGCCCTGGTGGATTTGCTCAAAGCCTTCCCGGTGGAGGTTGTGGGAAAGCGCCCGGTGGCGGAGGCCATCATCACCTCCGGGGGCGTGAAGGTCTCGGAGGTAGACCCCAAAACCATGGCTTCCAAGAAGGTCCGGGGGTTGTATTTTGCAGGAGAGATTCTGGATTGCGACGCCTACACCGGGGGCTTTAACCTGCAAATCGCCTGGGCCACGGCTTACGCAGCGGCTATGGGTGTTTCCGGGAATTTTAGTTGACAGAACGAGAAAAATGTGGTATTTTCTATCTGTTAAAAGCGCAGATGGGGAGTTTTCCTTGGAAAAGGATTGCAGAGAGCGTGGGGCCGGTGAAACCACGCACCGATTCCATGGAATTGTCGCCCCGGAGCTTCTTTCCTGAAATCCAGTAGGGAAGGACGGTTGGGCTCGTTACCGCCTGATGAGTGCCCGCTTTGCGGGAATTCAGGTGGTACCGCGGAAAGTATTTTTCGCCCTGAGCAAATTTTGCTCAGGGCTTTTTATTTTGAAAAGGAGTGTTTTTTTATGGCGAAGGAACTGCCGAAGGTTTACGAACCCCAGCAGGTAGAAGCGGAAATCTATAAAATGTGGGAGGACAACGGGTATTTCCGTCCCACGGAGCAGGAAGGGGCCAAGCCCTTTACCATCGTTATGCCGCCCCCCAATGTCACCGGTCAGCTGCACATGGGTCATGCCATGGACGCCACCTTGCAGGATACCTTGATTCGCTTCAAGAGAATGCAGGGCTACAGCGCTCTGTGGGTTCCCGGTGTGGACCACGCAGGCATCGCCACCCAGATCAAGGTGGAAGAGGAGCTGCGGAAAGAGGGCCTGACCCGGTACGACCTGGGCCGGGAGAAGTTCCTGGAGCGGGTCTGGGACTGGAAGCACAAGTTTGGCAACCGGATTGTGGAGCAGCAGAAGAAGCTGGGTGCCTCCTGTGATTGGGAGCGGGCCCGGTTCACCATGGACGAGGGCTGCTCCAAGGCAGTGCGGGAGGTGTTTGTCTCCCTGTACGAAAAGGGCCTCATCTATAAGGGCAGTCGGATTATCAACTGGTGCCCCCACTGCGTCACCGCTTTGAGCGATGCAGAGGTGGAATATGTGGACAAGCCCGGCCACCTGTGGCACATCCGTTATCCCCTGGCTGATGGCACCGGTGAGGTCATTGTGGCTACCACCCGTCCCGAGACCATGCTGGGCGATACCGGCGTGTGTGTCAACCCCAACGACGAGCGCTACACCGCCATTGTGGGCAAGAAGGTGATTCTGCCCCTGGTGAACAAGGAAATTCCTGTGGTGGCAGACGACTATGCCGAGATGGACTTTGGTACCGGCTGCGTGAAGATGACCCCTGCCCACGACCCCAACGACTTTGAGGTGGGTCTGCGCCACAACCTGGAGGTAATCCGGGTGCTGGACGATAACGGCAAGGTAAACGCCTACGGCGGCAAGTATGAGGGAATGGACCGCTACAAGGCCCGGAAGGCCATTGTGGAGGATTTGAAGGAGCGGGGCTACCTGGTGGAGGTGGAGGACTACTCCCACAATGTGGGCACCTGCTACCGCTGCCATAACGATGTGGAGCCCATTATCTCCGCCCAGTGGTTTGTGAAGATGAAGCCCCTGGCGGAGGAAGCCATCCGTGTGGTAAAGGAAGGGGAGACCAAGTTCGTTCCCGAGCGCTTCTCCAAGACCTACCTGAACTGGATGGAAAATGTCCGGGACTGGTGTATCTCCCGGCAGCTGTGGTGGGGCCACCAGATTCCTGCCTGGACCTGTGCCGACTGCGGCCACATTACCGTGTCCCGGGAGGATGCCTGCAAGTGCGAAAAGTGCGGAAGCACCCACATCGAGCGGGACCCGGACGTGCTGGATACCTGGTTCAGCTCCGCCCTGTGGCCCTTTGAGACCCTGGGCTGGCCGGAAATCACGGAGGATTTGAAGAAGTTCTACCCCACGGATGTGCTGGTCACCGGCTATGACATTATTTTCTTCTGGGTTGCCAGAATGATTTTCTCCGGCTGCCAGCATACCGGCAAGCCCCCCTTGCACACCGTGCTGATTCACGGCCTGGTCCGGGATGACAAGGGCCGGAAGATGAGTAAGTCCCTGGGCAACGGCATTGACCCCCTGGAGATGATTGAAAAGTACGGCTGTGATGCCCTGCGGATGAACATGGTCACCGGCAACTCTCCCGGAAACGATATGCGCTTCTATGTGGAGCGGTGCGAGGCCATGCGGAACTTTGCCAATAAGCTGTGGAACGCCAGCCGTTATGTGCTGATGAACCTGGGTGAGGATGCAAAGAACTGCCTGCCTGCCCTGGATGCACTGACCATTGCGGACAAGTGGGTGCTTTCCAAGCTGAACCGCCTGATTGCAGAGGTTACGGAGAACCTGGAAAAGTACGAGCTGGGTGTGGCTGTGCAGAAGGTGTACGACTTCCTGTGGGACACCTACTGTGACTGGTATATCGAGCTGACCAAGGCAAGACTGTACAGCGAGGACGCTGCCCAGAAGCAGACCGCCCTGCAGGTTCTGGTGTATGTGCTGGATCAGACCCTCCGGCTGCTGCACCCCTTCATGCCCTTCATCACCGAGGAAATCTGGCAGAGCCTGCCCCACCAGGGCGAGGCCCTGATTGTGGCCAAGTGGCCGGAGTACCGGAAGGAACTGGAGTTTTCTGCTGAGGAATCGGAGATGGAATCCGTGATGAACGCCATCCGTGCCATCCGGAACCGCCGGGCAGAGATGAATGTGCCCCCCTCCAAGAAGGCGGCTCTGTTTGTGGTCACCTCCAAGCCCCAGGCATTTTCCGAGGGCGAGGGCTTCATCCAGCGTCTGGCTTACGCAGACCAGGTGAGCCTGCTGGATAAAGAGCCTGAGAACCTGGACGGCATGGTGTGCTGCACCACTGCCGACGCCAAGCTCTACATCCCCATGGGACAGCTGGTGGATGTAGCCAAGGAGCTGGAGCGGGTAGCCAAGGAGCTGGAAAAGGCCAGAAAGAACCTGGCTATGATTGAGGGTAAGCTCTCCAATGAGAAGTTCACCGCAAGAGCCCCGGAAAGCGTGGTAAACGCCGAGCGGGAAAAGGCCCAGAAGGCCAAAGACCTGATTACCCAGCTGGAGCAGAGCGAGGAAGCCCTGAAGAAGCTGTAAACCCAATAAGTCCCAAAGCGGCAGATAAATCTTCGGATTTATTTGCCGCTTCTTTCTTTATGCCCCTGATTCCGACTGCAAATATGGAAGAAAAAATCTATACTATTTCCAAATGAAAGGAGGAAGCAATTATGCAGTTAACCAGCTTTCTGGAAAATGGGCAGCTGACCGTTGCGCTGACAGGGGAGATAGACCACCATTGCGCAAAAGCCTATATTGAAGCCATAACCGGCAAAATAGAGGCCTACAATCCCAGCGTATGTCAGCTGGATTTTCAGGAGGTAACCTTTATGGATTCTTCCGGAATTGCGGTGGTAATCAACGCCCTGCGGTGTATGGCAAGAATCGAGGGCAAGCTCGTGCTGTGCGGCTTGCCCAATCAACCTATGAAAGTGTTCCGGGCTTCCGGAATCGATAAACTTGTGGATATTAAGGAGGCAGTGTCGTGAAATTTGAAAACTATATGATTCTGGATTTTCCCAGTAAATCCTCCAATGAGAGCTTCGCCCGGTCAGCGGTGGCCTGCTTTGCAGCCCAGATGGACCCCACCCTGGAGGAACTGGGGGACATCCGCACCGCCGTATCCGAGGCGGTGACCAACTGCATTGTCCATGCCTACCCCAACGGCCTGGGAATCATCACCCTCCGGTGCCGGATTCTCAAGGATAATGTGCTGGATATTGTGATTAAAGACAAGGGCGTGGGTATCGGGGATTTGGAGCAGGCCAGAAAGCCCATGTTTACCACCGGCGGCAGTGACCGCAGCGGCATGGGCTTTACCATCATGGAGAGCTTCATGACCAGTTTCAGCGTTACCTCCCAGCCGGGGAAGGGCACCACGGTACATATGCGCCGGCGGCTTCAGCGCAGAACATGAGAGATACGCTGGAGCTGATTGCCCGGAGCCAGCAGGGGGATCAGCAGGCCAAGGAGGAGCTGGTGGAAGCCAATACCGGCCTCATCTGGTCGGTGGCCAAGCGCTTCATGGGTCGGGGTACGGAGACGGAGGACCTGTATCAGCTGGGCTGCCTGGGCTTTTTGAAGGCGGTAGAGGGCTTCGACCTGGCATACGGCACCCAGTTTTCCACCTATGCCGTGCCGAAAATTGCGGGAGAAATCCGCCGGTTTCTCCGGGATGACGGGGCAGTAAAGGTGTCCCGGGGAATCAAGGAACGGGCGGCAACCATCAAAACCACAAGAAATCAGCTGGTTCATGCCCTGGGGAGAGAACCCACCATTCTGGAAATCTCCCGG
Source organism: Candidatus Faecousia excrementipullorum (assembly GCA_018712825.1). Taxonomy (GTDB): domain Bacteria; phylum Bacillota; class Clostridia; order Oscillospirales; family Oscillospiraceae; genus Faecousia; species Faecousia excrementipullorum. Next base: position 17,199 of record DVGG01000076.1, read on the forward strand.
CAGACCGGCTTTTCGCCTGAGGAGATTGCCATGGCAGAGACTGCCACCGCCGCCATTGAATCCATCCAACAGGAGACAGGGGAGGAGGGCTTTTCTCTGGAAAGCGTTCTCTCCGATACCCAGACGGAGGAGCAGCTGGTGGAGCGGCTGTCCCTGAAGCAGGCCATCGGAGCCCTTCCCGAGCGGGAGGCCATGGTGATTCAGCTGCGGTACTACCACGGCCTGACCCAGGACCGGGTGGCGAGGGTGCTGTCGGTAAGCCAGGTGCAGGTGTCCCGCATTGAGAAAAAGGCATTATCCCAGCTTCGGGAATTTATGAAATAGCCATTTACCCTTTGACCTTTGGGGGGAAATGGGTTAAAATAGGAGGAAACGAAAAAGACAGAAAAGACAGGAAAGATACACCATGACAAAGGATTTGCTGAACCGATTTGTAAAGGCCAGAAGGCAGTATATTGCCAATCAATTCAAGGATCTGAACCCCATGCAGAAAGAGGCGGTGCTGACCACCGAGGGACCGCTGCTTCTGCTGGCCGGTGCCGGCAGCGGAAAAACCACCGTGCTGATTCACCGGATTGCCAATCTCATCTCCTATGGCAGCGGAAGCGACAGCTCCCTGGTGCCGGACACTGTGACAGAAGAAGATGTGACATTTCTTGAGAACCTTTCGGAAGCTGACCGCCGGAGAGCAGACGATCTGTGTGCACTGAATCCGGTAGCTCCCTGGAGCGTTCTGGCCATTACCTTTACCAACAAGGCGGCAAACCAGCTGAAGGAGCGCCTGGCGGACAAGGTGGGGCCTGATGCCCAGGACATCTGGGCCATGACCTTCCATGCCGCCTGCTGCCGGATTCTCCGTCGGGATATTGACCGGCTGGGCTATACCTCCAGATTCACCATCTACGACACGGCGGATTCCGAGCGGCTGATGAAGGAAATCCTGAAAGATTTGGATTTGGACGAAAAGATATTCCCTGCCCGGTATGTGCTGGGGATCATCAGCCGGGAAAAGGACAAGATGGTCACACCGGAGGGGATGGCGGAGCGACTGGAGAATACCAACGATCTGCGGCTTGAGCCGGTGGCCCGGGCTTATAAAAAATACCAGACCAAGCTGAAGGAAAACAATGCCCTGGACTTTGATGACCTGATTTGCAAAACCGTAGAGCTTTTGCAGCAGTTCCCGGAGGTTCGCGCCTATTATCAACGGAAGTTCCGCTATGTGTTGGTGGACGAGTACCAGGATACCAACCATGCCCAGTATCTGCTCACATCTTTGCTTGCCGGGGGCTACCGGAACATCTGCGTGGTGGGTGACGATGATCAGAGCATCTACCGCTTCCGGGGTGCTACTATTGAGAACATTCTCAGCTTTGAGGAGCAGTACACCGGAGCCAGAGTGATTCGCCTGGAGCAGAACTACCGCTCCACCCAGTCCATTCTCAACGCTGCCAACGCCGTGATTGCCCACAATGTGGGACGGAAAGGGAAGAAGCTGTGGACGGACAACGGCACCGGAGACCCGGTGACGGTTTACGAGGCCTCCGACGAAGGCACGGAAGCCAACTATGTGGCAGGGCAGATTCTCTCCAAAAAGCCGGATGAGAATTTCCGGGACTTTGCCATCTTGTACCGCACCAACGCCCAGTCCAACGCCATGGAGTATTCTCTGAGGCGCAACGGCATTCCCTACCGGGTAATCGGCGGTACCCGGTTCTTTGAACGGGCGGAAATCAAGGACATGCTTTCCTACCTGTGGGTCATCAATAACCCGGCGGACGATTTGCGCCTGTTGCGGATTATCAACAACCCGGCAAGAGGTCTGGGCCCCAAGGCCCTGGCTACCGCCCAGCGGATGGCAGAGGCGGATGGCGCCAGCCTGTTCCAGGTGATTTCCCACCCGGAGAGCTACGGCCCCCTGGAAAAAACCGCAGCCAAATTCAAGGCATTTACGGATATGATTCAGGGCCTTGCGGGCCTTTTGGAAGAGAGGCTGTCTTTGCCGGAGTTTTACGAGGAATTGATGATCCGCTCCGGCTACATTGCCATGCTCCAGGCCAAACCCACCGAGGAGAACAAAACCCGGCTGGAAAACATCCGGGAATTAAAATCCAGTATTCAGAATTATGTGGATACGGCCCCGGAGCCTACCCTTGCAGGTTTCCTGGAGGAAATCGCCCTGTATACGGATTTGGAGGAGTATAACCAGGGGGACGATGCGGTGGTCATGATGACCATTCATGCCGCCAAGGGACTGGAATTTCCCCATGTGTTCCTGGTGGGCTTTGAAGACGGCCTGTTTCCCGGAATGCGGGCGATCGGCGATCAGCAGGAGATGGAGGAGGAACGGCGGCTTTGCTATGTGGCCATCACCCGTGCCAAGGAAAAGCTTACCATCTCCCATGCCCGCCAGCGTATGCTCTACGGCAGAACCACTGCGGCATTGCCCTCCCGGTTCCTGAAGGAGATTCCGGAGGATGTGGTGGTACGAAAGGGACTGTTTTATGGCGCAGCCCCGGAGAGAACGACCTATCCCACCCAGTCCCAGTACCACAGCCGCCAGACGGCCCAAAGAGCCAGAAGCTTTCTGGCTTCTGCCCCGTCTGCCCAGAACGCACCCAAGCTGGAGCTGAACAAGGGGGATATGGTGAACCATACGGCTTTTGGCAGAGGCATGGTGCTGTCGGTAATGAAAATGGGCGGGGACGCCCTGCTGGAAATTGCCTTTGACGACATCGGCACCAAGAAGCTTATGGCCAATACCGCCTCTGCCCATATGAAAAAGCTGTAATTTTTTCCTGGAAAAAGGCATATATCTTCCTGGGGGGAGATGTATGGGCAGAGTGATAGGACGCCTGATCCGCTTACTTCTGATTATCATTCTGGTGCTGACGGCAGCCTTTTTCCTGTTTCGCCGAAAATACCAGGATGTGATTGTGGCCCTGGCCCAGACCCAGGTAATCAATACCACATCCGATTTAATCAACGATGCCATCGACCAGCAAATTGCCACCGGCGACATTATGTACGACCGGATTGTGTACTTTGAAAAGGATTTGGATGGGCGGATTACGGCGCTGAAAACCAATATGAGTGAGGTTAACCGGCTGAAAACCCAGGTGCTGAACATTATCAACGATGAGATTCTTGCCCTGGATGCCAGCCAGCTGGGAATCCCCCTGGGAAACATCTTCTTTCCGGAATTTCTGTCCGGCAGAGGACTGTCCATTCCCGTGGAGATTCTGGCTATCCGCAACTCGGATGCCTCTTTTACCAGCGATTTTTCCGAGGCCGGCATCAACCAGACCCTGCACCGGCTGAATATGGAGGTGCGGGTGGATGTTTCCGTTCTGGTGCTGGGCCGGACGGAGAGCTTTGCGGTGAACAGCCAGGTGATGGTGGCAGAGACCATTATCATCGGGCAGGTGCCGGATACATTACTACAAACCGGAGGGTAATATGGAACCGAAAGAGAGAATCGGGGAGCTGACCCGCCTGCTGAACCAGGCGGGCTACCAGTACTATGTGCTGGATGATCCCCAGATGCAGGACTTTGAATATGACAGGCTTTTGCGGGAGCTGGAAACCCTGGAGGCCCAGTACCCCCAGTGGAAGCAGCCGGATAGCCCTACCCAGCGGGTAGGAGGCGCGGCTCTGAGCAAGTTTGAGAAGGTCACCCATGCCGTGCCCCTTATGAGCCTGCAGGATGTGTTTTCCATGGAGGAGTTGGAGGATTTTCTTACGAAAATTCTGGAACAGCACCCGGGAACCGCCTTTTCTGTGGAGCCGAAGGTAGACGGCCTTTCCGTTGCCCTGGAATATGAAAATGGCCTGTTTGTCCGGGGTGCTACCCGGGGAGACGGTGTGGTGGGGGAGGATGTGACGGAAAACCTGAAAACCATCCCTTCCATTCCCATGGCCATTCCCAATGCGCCGGCCCGGCTGATTGTGCGGGGAGAGGTGTTCATGCCCAAGGAGAGCTTCCGCAAGCTCAACGAAGAGCAGGAGGCAGAAGGGAAGCCCCTTTTCGCCAATCCCAGAAATGCAGCTGCCGGCTCTTTGCGGCAGCTGGACCCCAAGATTGCTGCCAAACGGAGATTGGATATTCTGATTTTCAATGTCCAGCTGGCGGAGGGCGTGGAATTTGAGACCCACAGCCAGTCGTTGCAGTACCTGCGGGATTTGCATTTCAAGGTCATTCCCAGCCAGATTCTTTCCGACCCCAAGGAGATTGGCAAGGCGGTGGAGGGTATCAATGAAAACCGGGAAAACCTGACCTGTGACATTGACGGTGCCGTAATCAAGGTGGATTCCCTGGCTCTGCGGGAGCAGCTGGGCGCCACAGCCAAGTTCCCCAGATGGGCCGCTGCCTACAAGTATCCCCCGGAAATCAAGCCCACGGTGGTGGAGGATATTGTGGTGCAGGTGGGAAGAACCGGTGTGCTCACCCCCAAGGCAGTGGTGCGCCCGGTGCGGCTGGCTGGAACCACCGTCACCAATGCAACCCTTCATAATCAGGATTTTATCACCCAGCGGGACATCCGCATCGGAGATACGGTGCTGATTCGCAAGGCCGGAGAAATTATCCCGGAAATCCTGGAGGTTGACCTGTCCAAGCGGCCGGAAAATACCCAGCCCTATCGGCTTCCGGCCTGCTGCCCCGTATGCGGTGCTCCCACAGAGCGGGAGGAGGACGGAGCGTTCCTCCGGTGCACCGGCGCCGAGTGCCCGGCCCAGCTGAGCCGGAACCTTGCCCACTTTGTCAGCCGGGACGCCATGGATATTGAAGGCTTTGGCAGTGCCATTGTGGATGCCCTGATTGAAAAAGGGTATCTCAAATCCCCGGCAGATATTTACTATCTGACCCTGGCCAACCTGAAATCCCTGTGGCAAAAGGGGGACACCGCTGCCAATAATCTGCTTACTGCCATTGAAGCCAGTAAGCAGCAGGATGTGAGTCGGCTGATTTACGGCTTTGGCATCCGTCAGGTGGGAGCAAAGACTGCCCGGGTTCTGGCAGCGGCCTTTGGTAACCTGGAAAACCTCATGGCAGCGGATGTGGAGACCCTGACCCAGGTGGAGGACATCGGGGAAATTACCGCGAAGTCTATTGTCAGCTGGTTCTCCCAGCCCCAGTCTGAGCACCTGATTCGCCGGCTGAAGGAAGCCGGGGTGAATATGGAGTCCCTGCGGAAGATTACCGATACCCGGTTTGCCGGAAAAACCTTCGTCCTGACAGGAGCCTTGACTAAGTTTACCCGGGAGGAGGCCTCCCAGAAGATTGAGCTGCTGGGGGGCAAGGTCTCCGGCTCCGTGTCCAAAAAGACCAGCTTTGTGGTGGTAGGAGAAAACGCCGGTTCCAAGGAGCGTAAAGCCCGGGAACTGGGAATCCCCCTTCTGACAGAGGACGAGTTTCTGGAGATGATTCAATAAAAAACCGCTGGAAGACTTCATTCGAGCCTTCCAGCGATTTTTAGGTTCTATGTCAATAGTTGGGGTAGAGCCAAAATAGAAAAGTTAGAGATCGTGTCGGAGTGTGAGAGCTCCGGCACGATTTTTATGTATTACAGAACAGAATTCTTTTCCTGAAATTGGAGAAGTTCCTCA
>DVGG01000077.1 GCA_018712825.1 Candidatus Faecousia excrementipullorum
TAGAGATCATCCTTTCGATTGAGTGTAGGGGTATACTTGTATTGTAAGGATTTTGGTCTCTATGTTCAACCTATTATTATAACTTTGGGGCCAGGCTCATTCCCCTGACCCCAACATTTATTATAGAACCATAAGGCACCCGGAAAGAAACCGGGTGCCTTTTTCCGTAGGCGGGAAAACATCCATATGAAAATCCCCAGGGGAAAAACGTCTCCCCTGGGGATTTTTCCACCGCAGTAACGATACCGGGCAAGTTTAGGGAATAGGGAAGAGGGAATATGGAATAGGTTCGGCGGCAAGCCGACGATACCGGGCAGGGCGGCGTGCCGCCGCTGTCGGTGCGTGCACAGTGCTCATGTTTTCGCTCCCCATTCTGCTCGGTAACGATACCGGGCGGGTCAGGGAAGTAACGATTACAGACCAGCTTGGTGCGCATTGTCAGCGGCCACTGGCCGCCGCTTAGCGGAGCATGTGCTTTTTCAGGTCTTTCCGGTTTTTTACATTCAGCTTCTTCATGGCCTGGGAGATGTGGGCTTTTACCGTGTTGGCGGAGACATTCAGGTGCTCTCCAATCTCCTGGGTGGTCCAGCCCCGGGCGGCCAGCATGGCGATGGCAAACTCGGTGGTGGTCAGATCGTCTGCCACATCGTGGCCGGTGACCGGGTTGTGTACCCGCCGCCAGCCGGAGGAGAAGCGGTAGGTGATGTCGATAATCCTTCTGAAATCCTCCGGCCACTCCGGCTTGATGGTGGCTTCCAGCATGGCACCCAGCAGACCGTGGTGCTCCCCGAAGCCTTCTATCAGGTCGTCAGGCTGGGCCAGCTCCCAGGCCTCCAGCAGATGCTCCCGGGCCCGGCCCGTCTGCTTCAGGCTCATATAGCTCATTACCCCCACCAGGTGCAGGTAAATGGCGGAGATGGGGTAGGCATGGGCTCCCATGGTCAGGGTAGCCTCCACCACCCCCACGCTGCGGCCATACTCCCCCTTGAGATACAGGTAGTGGGCCTGCACATACAGGGCAAATGCCCGCAGTCCCGGGGGAAGCAGGGGGAGAAAATCCTCCGCCGGGGGCATTTCCTCCGGCAGGGGCAGATGAAGCAGCACCGCCGCCCCAAAGGCCACAAAGGCCTGGGCCGCCCGCAGGGCAGGCTCCGATTCGCCGCCGGACTCCAGGTTGCTTTGAATCTCCCGGAGGGCATGGCGGGCGTGGTCGGGCCGCCCCATGGTCAGGCAGGCAAAAGCATAGAGCCAGCAGGCGGAAAGGCGGATGGCTCCGTTCTTCGCCGTAAGATACCGCTCCGTCTCCGTCATGGCCTTCTCCGCCTGACCGCTGAAATAGTGGTATTCTGCCAGGGCAATGTCCCTTTTGGGGCCGGCTTTCATATCAGCAATGGCCTGCCGGCACTGCCCCGGGGAAAAGGGGGTGTTCATCAGGGGCATAAGATGGGAAAACAGCTCCGGCGTTTTCCCGGGCTTCGCCGGCTGGCTTCCTGACGGCCTGTCCGCACTTTCCGGAATGACCCAGGCACCGCCCAAGCGCTTCGCCCCGGGAATCAGGCCCTGGGCGCAATACTGGCTGATCCGCCGCTCCGACACACCCCATCTTTCTGCCGCCTCTCCAATAGACAAGTAACCTTCCATACGCCGCCTCCTCTCGATGCCTCCCCTTTTGGGGCAAGTACAGCTTTTTCTATATATTGTATAGGAATTTTCCCGTCCTTGCAACCCAAAACCGGCACCCAAAATCCCCTCCCGAGCTTTTCGGGAGGGGATTGAACGTTTACAGAGTCTTTGTATACCTTCTGGTGGTGAAGGTGCGGCCGTCTATGGTGTTTATAACCTTGTCCTGCAAGGTAAGGCCATTGTGCTCCATCACCTTGGCGGAGGCGCAGTTGTCATCATCGCAGGTGATGAGAACCGGGGAAATGCCCAGCTCCTTCGCCTTTTCCAGCCCCAGCCGGAGCATCCGGGTGCCCAAGCCCTGGTTCCACCGGGAAAAGCGGATTCCATAGCCAATGTGGCCGCCGTAGCGCTTCAGGCTCTCCGTGAGCCGGTGGCGGATGCTGATTTCCCCGATGAATTCCATTTTGTCCGTATCCACCAGCCAGTAATAGTGGGCACCCACCCACCCGGCGGGCAGATTCCGCTCCTTTCGGAAGTTCTCGTACCGCTGAAAAATATCCTGGGCATCATAAAAGGGATACCCCCGCACCCCGTTGGCCTGATACTCCCCGCAGGCCTCCATATAGGATTTCAGGTATTCTTCCCTGGGTTCTACCAGAGTGATCATGGGCTTGTCTTCCTTTCTAATTTTTCCTGGTGGGCTTCACATTCTCCGCCGGATTCACAGCACCGTCAATCTCCCCGTGGGCCTGCTCGTAGGCCTTGATATTCTCCCGGATGAGCACCAGAATATGACTGTTCACCGACCGCCCCTCATAATCCGCTACAAACCCCAGCTTTTGGAGCATTTCTTCCTCAATCCGAATGGATACACTTTTTATTGCCATACAATCACCGCCGTTGGAAATAATATTTTATAATACGGGGGCGGATAGATAAACAATAGCCTTCGTTTTACAGATATTTCCGAAATGCCCGTTTCATTTTTGTTGCCATATCCATCAGCCATTCAAACTGTTGGGGCCACCCCTCTTTGTCGTTATAATCGACGGTTTTATATACTCGGATACTGCTGGCTTTCTTATTTGGCAGCTCATACCATTCCAGCTCTGTGCCCATTTCACTTTCAATTGTACCTCTGTGGGAAAAGAACTTATGATATAACTCCTTGTTATCTGATATGTACCATTCAACTGCAAGTGCGTTATTTTTTCTGATTTGCAGCAAGCTGATGTTGCAGGCAGAGGAACCAACACTGAGGGACATCCAATGATCCGTACTTGCCTTTCGCTTATTGAAAGATTTTGCAAAATTCCCATTCTGAAATGCGTACTCATTGAAAGCTACCCAATATTCGTATCTTGCCTGCAATGTGGGGGAATTGCTGGTGTTGCGTTTAATTTCTTTTGCCCAGTCGTTGGGCTTTTCCATAACCTCAAATTTCACCGCAATATCCGAATTTCCAATCTGATAGAGCTTTATTTCCAGCAGGAAGAACGCAATATTTTCATCAGTATGGTTGTTCAGCCACTCGATAGCAGCACGATGTTCCTCTCTGGCTTTTTTCACAACCCAGATAACAATATCAGCGGATTTCCCAGAGGCATAGGTAATCAGCTTTCCCAGATGGTCGTGGTTGGTATCTTCAAGCTGGTTTTCAATGATAATCCTTCTATCTGTTCCGGTTTCTGTAGCGTATATGTCTACATTAAAATCCCCTACGGAGGATTCCATCTCGTCCACGGTGATTTCAAGACCTACCGCATCGGAAAGCAGCGCAAGATTATCCTCTTCCGCAAGCCACGGCGTAAAGTCCAATGCCTCATGAGGCCACACCTTCCGAAGGTCTTTGATTTCTCTTAATTTTCCAAGATTTACCACAGAATTTGTCTCCCTTATTTATAGCTGTTCGTAAAAATCAATGTCTTATTGCGGTTCAATCATATTGCACCCATGCTGCTTGCGTGGGTCAGACAAGCAAGTTTAGCTCGTGAACGCCGCCTTCAAAAAAGATGCTCGTCCCATCTTCATTCTGGTAGAAAGATATTTTTTCTGTTTTGGTTTGCTGAAAACCCAGAGCAGTTAGCAGCTTTACAGAGGGCGTGTTGTTTATAGCAGTCCCTGCGGTGAGTCTTTTTGCCCCAAGGCTTTTCATATATTCTATAAGGGCTGAAAGCCCCTCCCTCGCATAACCTTTTCCGTGATAATCCGAGTGGAAGCAATATCCAATCTCGTAGCTTTCTACTCTTTTGTTAAAAGCAATGTAACCGATCATCTTTTCCTTCAGACATATTGCGAAGAAAATATGTTCTATTCCCTGGCTGACCTCTGCCCATCGGGTAATCCGGCTACGTACATCGCAGCTGTCAATATTGTGGGGCCTGTCGTATTGGGCATATGGCGAGCTGTTGGCATCCTCCCATATCCACTGTACACTAACCCGATCTTCTTTCCGGATGCGGCGCAAAGTAAGCCGCTGGGTATGTAACCTTTTTTCATCCATGAAGTGCTCCTCCAACATTCGAATCAACTTTGCAGATAGTCAGCTGTGTACTGTGGATATGATAGCAATTGTTCTTTAACACCGCAATTATTGGGGTTACTTATTTGAAAAAGCTTGACAGATTGCAGCATCACCTTTTTCTTTCGCAGAATCCGTAGAATAGCAGAAACTGATACTTTTATCGTTGGCAAACTTCTCATACAACCCTCTGCGCAGGAGCTTTGTTTTATCTGCATTATAAGCACTTCTCACTTGTCCAGATGGATTTCTTCGTAATCCTGTACAGTAAATCTTATTTGGATCTTCTGAATCACTTTTACTTAGAGAATAAACCAGCGCAGTCTTTTCCTTGTCACTAATGTTGAGAGTGTCACGCATTTTTTTCGGAATTGAATTACCCAAGTTTTCTGAAAACTGCGCCAAAATATCCCCTAAATTTTTTGAATAAGTTATACCGAAATATTCCCTGAGTGCCTTTGCATCTACTAACAATCCGCCACAATTTGCCTCTACCTCTAAAGAGTCTTGTATATTGTCATATTTCAGAAAATGCAATTTCACAAGTGCATATGGATCAATTCTTTTTTCTGCGCCTACAAACCGTTTAACGAGAACAATATACTCTATTCCTTTATAACAAAAAAGAAAGTCACATATACTCCAACCTTTGGCAACCATATCATCTTTGAGTAGTTTCAAATTACTTAAGTATCCCATATTTATATTTCTCCCTGTGCTGTTGCCACGATTTCTGCGCCTCAAAAAGTAGGTATGATAAAGCAATGTGGACCAAAGTTATGCCTCTATGACTGATTTGCCATAGCTATTTCTTTTGATAAAGCTGTTTCTGGCATGATGAATTTCTCCGCAGTTCTAATCTAATCTGATACTTTCTTTTTTCGTTACGATATGCAGTCATTTCTATTTTTTCTTTTTTTCTGAGTTCTTCACGCTGGAGTTTGTTCCCCCTATATTCTGGATATAAATTCAGGGCTTCCTCAACTGAAGCTAAAATAGCTCCAACACATACTGTCTTTAATGCTCTTTTGTGGGTATCTCGAATTTTGGCGGCAACGCCAATCAGATTTGCGCTAGACTTCGTTCTGAGTAACTGCTCCTCTGCGTTTTTTAACTCGTCCTCAGTAAAATTTTCAATTAACCATCCAGTATAATCCCAGTTGGGATTTGCTGCATTTCCGTAGGCTTTTACTTCACTGCTTCCTGAATACTCCGGGTAATCCTTAGGTGTAAGAAAATGTACGATTACTGAACCATCAGAAGGTAACCCTGAATTGGTGGATATCGTTTCAACTATATATCTTTTTGAACACTTTTCACATTCAATAACAACTGGCCCATTTAAATATCTATTCCAATCATCATCATACACAATCTGCTTTATTCTTCCTTCTCCACAAGGACAAGTTGTTTCTTCGGTATACATTTCCTCCCAACTCATTTTAGCACCTCCCAAAAACTTTATCGAATATGATAATATGCGCAAAACATATCCATCCCGACACTTCTACAATTTTTATCTGTCACCTGTTTCCAACAGTACCACACTCTCCACATGGGCACATCTGGGGAACAGGTCAAAGGCCTGGGCGGATTTTAGGGCGTAGCCGTGGGTTTTCAGGAGGGCGATGTCCCGGGCCAGGGTGGCGGGGTCGCAGGAGACGTAGACCAGGCGGCGGGGGGACATGCGGGCGATGGCTTCGATGGCGTCGGCGTTCAGGCCTTTGCGGGGCGGGTCTACCACCACCACGTCCGGGCGGAGGCCCTGGTTTTCCAGCTCCAGGGCGGTCTTGCCGGCGTCGGCGGCGAAAAATTCGGCGTTTTGGATGCCGTTTCGTTTGGCGTTTTCCCGGGCATCTTCCACCGCCTGTTCCACCACCTCCACGCCGATTACTTTTCCGGCGGCCCCGGCCATGGCCAGGGTGATGGTGCCCACGCCGCAGTAGAGATCCAGCACCAGGTCGGTTTTCTGAATCTGCCCCAGGGAGATGGCGGCCTCATACAGCCGCTCTGCCTGGGCGTGGTTTACCTGGTAAAAAGACCGGGGGGACAGGCGGAAGGTGAGGCCGCAGAGGGTATCCTCAATGTAACCGGGGCCGTAAAGGCTGATAAATTCCTCTCCCAGCACGGCGTTTCCCGGCTTGGTGTTCACTCCCAGAACCAAAGTGCGAAAGCCCCGGACGGTTTGAAGCCTTGTAATCAGCTCCGGCACATGGGGAAGCTTCCGGCCGTTTACAATCAGGCACACCAGAATCTCCCCGGACACAGCTCCCCGGCGGACGAAAATATGCCGCAGAAGGCCCTTGTGGGCAGACTCATCGTATACAGTTACCCGGTACTGGTTCACATAATCCATAACCAGGTCTTTGACCTTTTGGGTTTCCTCCGGGAGAATCTCACAGTGGGGGTGCTCCACCACCTGGTGGGTGCCGGAGCGGAAGAAGCCGGCGTAAGCCCGGCCTTTCTGGGCTGCCACGGGATAGATGGCCTTGTTCCGGTAGCCGGTGAGGCTGGGAGCCCCGGTGATGGGGACGGCTTCCAGGTTTTCCCCGGCCAGACGGTTGAGAGCCTGGCGAACCCGCTCTGCTTTCAGGGAAAGCTCTGCCGCATAGTCCATGTGCTGGAACTCACAGCCGCCGCAGAGCTTCCCCACGGGGCAGCTGCGGTTTACCCGGTGGGGGGATTTTTCCAGAATCTCCGTCATCTTTCCCGAGGCCCAGGTTTTGCCCACCTTCTCAATGCGAATCCGGCACAGCTCCCCTTGGATGGCGTTGGGGACGAACACGGCGCAGCCTTCGATTTTGGCGATACCCTGTCCCTGGGCGGTATAGTCTTCGATTCTGCCTTCGTAAATCTGATTCTTAATCAGCATCCTGCAAAATTGCCTCCATCCCGATTTTCAGGGGTTTTAACCCCATTTTTTCATAAAAAGCCAGGGCTTTTTCATTGAATGCCCACACGTTCAGGGTAATGGCGTGGCACCGCCGCTGGCGGGCGTACTGCTCCACCTGGTGGTAGAGCTGCTCTCCGATGTGCTGGCCCCGGCAGGTTTCCTCCACGCACAGGTCATCGATATACAGGGTAATCCGGTTGTTCATCACCGGGTCATGGTCAAAAACCTCCATCCGGCAGAAGCAGTAGCCCAGGACCTTCCGCTCCTCCACCGCCACGAAGATGGGGGTCTGGGGGGAGTTCATCAGGGAGAGAATGCCGGAGGCGCCGTATTTCTGGGCGCCGTTCCGGAACAGATCCGGCCGTCCCTGGTGGTGCACCTGCCCCACCTGCCGCAAAAGATTCAAAATCCCCGGCACATCCGCCGGCTTTGCAAAACGAATATCCATGATGCTCCTCCTTCTATTTATCGGTTCCAATCCGGGTCTTCCATAATCTCCGGCACCGTGTCCGTCCAGCCCACGGTAAAGGCGGTGGCCTGGGACAGGGTGTTGTCCTTTACATTATAATAGGTCACCAGCATAATGTCGTCGGGAATCTGACTTTCCGCCAGAATCTTCCGCTGGGGAAACTCCCCATAGGGGTCATAGTAGTCCTCCGCCCCAAAGAGATGCAGCAGCTCATGGGCGATGGTGGCGGCGGTGGCGCTGGTGGCGAAGCCTGGGTAGCTTTCAAAGATAACGGAAAACTCCAGCTCCTCCTGTCCGTCCCGGTGCTCGTCCCGGATGGTGTAGGAGCGGCCGGGCTTGTTGAGGAAAAAGAGCATGGCCACCTGGTCGGTGCCGGTATAGTCCTGCAAATGGCGGTACATCTCCCGGCCGTCTGCAAAGCCCAGGCTCCGGGCGGTCTTGTCGGGAATGTCCGTGGCGGCGCCCCCCTCCTGAAAGTCGGAGGCCACTACCCCGGGATAGGCCATGCCTTCATTCACATCGGAGCTGTAGGTGAAGGAATCCCGGTTCACCTCCATGCCCCAGGCCTCTCCCTGGGTCTGCAAAAAGTCCATGGCGGGGTAGAAGTACAGGCCGTTGAAAGCGGCAATTTCCTCACCGGACCAGCTGCTGCTCAAATCATCCAGGAAAAACAGCACGAAGGTGTGGGCCTCATCCAGACCCCGGCACACTCCCAGATTCCGGTAGGGCCGCAGGGCCTCCACCTGGGGATCTGTGGTGGGAGGCGGCTCTGTGGTGGCTTCTGTGGGGGCTTCTGTGGTGGGGGGCTGGGTGGTTTCCGGAAGGGTGATTTGTGTGGTCGGCTGGGTGGTCTCCCCGGAACCGGCCGATACCTGCCGGGAGCGGCTGTCCAGTCCGTAAACAAGGAGAATCGCCGCCAGGATTACAGCAAGAATACCCAGAAGTTTTTTCATTGGTTCCACCTCCGGAAAAGATTATGGTATCAGTGTACCACACCTGCCCCCCGGGGTCAAGGGCAGTCCCCTTTTCTCCCGGATACAGGGAAAATTCCCTGGGGAAATGGGTGGTTTGCACAATTTTGAGCCTCTATTATCGGCATTATCCACAGTTGTATTTGCGGGGCTTTCATGGGATAATATGTTTGTATTGTAATGTTTTTCCATGAATTTCAGTACAAATTTATTGGCGCTGCGGGCGTTTTCGGATTTCTCACCTTCCGCTGCCCCGCCCCGCCGGGAAGGAGCAAGGTCAACCCCCCCCAAAACAAAACAACGGCTGCCATTGGGCGGCCACGGAAAGGGAAACCTTTCCCACGCTAAGGAGGAAAACATGCGAATTTACAAAAGATTGCTGTCCTGGACAGCGGCCCTGGCCATCACCACCCAGCTCCTGAGCCCTGTGGCTCTGGCAGTGGGTCAGCAGGCCAGATCCACCGACACCCAGACATCCTCTGCCGAGGAGACTGTTTATGTAAACAGCTACGGCGGAAGTGCCCGGCAGGTGGACTTCAACGATCACTGGCGCTTCAACCTGGGTGATGGCAGCGCCGCAACCGATTACAACGACTCCAGCTGGCAGAACATCGATCTGCCCCACGATTACAGCATCGAACAGCCCTTCTCCCAGACGAATGAGGCCGAAAGCGGATACCTGCCCGGCGGCACCGGCTGGTACCGGAAGACCTTTACCCTCTCCGCCGACTGGAAGGGCAAGGTCATCACCGTGGATTTTGGCGGCGTATACATGAACGCCACTGTGTACTTAAACGGTGAGGAGCTGGGCTTCCATCCCTATGGCTATACCGCTTTCTCCTTCCGGCTGCCCCAGGAGCTGCTGGACTTTGAAGGGGAGAATGTGCTGGCGGTGAAGGTGGACCATCGCACCCCTTCCAGCCGTTGGTACTCCGGCAGCGGCATCTACCGGGATGTAACCCTGACCGTCACCGACCCTGTCCATGTGGCCCAGCAGGGAACCCATGTGACCACCCCGGATCTGGCCGAAAAGCAGGACAACCCCAAGGTTCATGTGGAAACCACTGTGCAAAACCAGGGGAACGCGGCAGTCGAGGCTGTGGTGAGACAGTTTGTGTACGCCGCCGGCAGTGAGAAGCCTGTGGCAACCCTGCCGGAAAAATCCCTGACCCTGGAAGCCGGAACGGAGCAGACCGTAGAGCAGGAAGATACTGTGTCTTCTCCCGCCCTCTGGTCCCCCGACAGCCCCAGCCTGTACTACCTGAAAACGGAAGTTGTGGTAGAGGGTGTGGTGGTGGATACCTACACCACCGAGTTCGGCTTCCGCTGGACCAACTTCAACACCACCAACGGCTTTGAGCTCAACGGCGTTGCCATGAAGCTCAAGGGCGTGTGTATGCACCATGACCAGGGCCCCCTGGGCTCCGAGGCCTGGTACCGGGCCATCGAGCGGCAGGTGGAGATCCTGAAGGAAATGGGCGTCAACGCCATCCGTGTCACCCACAACCCCGCAGCTCCTGCCCTGGTGGAGATTGCCAACCGGAAGGGCATGATGCTCATTGACGAGGCCTTCGACACCTGGACCCAGCCCAAGAACGGCAATGTGAATGACTATTCCGCATGGTTCAACCGCACCATCGGCGCCGACAACCAGATTCTCGGCGGCGAGGCCGACATGACCTGGGCAGAGTACGACATCAAGGCCATGGTTCGCCAGGACCGGAATTCTCCTGCTGTCATCATGTACAGCCTGGGCAACGAGATTTTTGAAGGCGTCAGCGGCAGTGCCAACAGCACTTACCCCTCCATCGCCCAGAACCTGATCAACTGGATCAAGGAGGAGGACACCACCCGTCCTCCCACATTCGGCGACAACAAGCTGAAAGAGAACTGGGATGTTGCCAACCAGGTAGCAGAGGTGGTAGCGCAGAATGGCGGCGTTATCGGCTACAACTACTCCCAGAGCAGCCATCTGAATACCGGTTTGCGCAAAAACTGGAAGGTTTACCACTCTGAGACCGCCTCTGCCGTCAACAGCAACGGCGTATACGACCGGAAGGACAGCAACGGCGACGGCGGACGGGGCGACAAGCTCCTGACCTCCTACGACAAGAGTGCCGTAGGCTGGGGCGCTGTAGCCAGCGATGCCTGGTGGCGGGTTGCCACCCACGACGCCGGCACCGGCGAGTTCGTGTGGACCGGCTTTGACTACATCGGCGAGCCCACCCCCTGGAACGGCATCGGTACCGGCTCCAGCGGCTCCTGGCCCGCTCCCAAGTCCTCTTATTTCGGTATTATCGATACCAACGGCATCCCCAAGGATACCTATTGGTTCTACCAGAGCCAGTGGAACGAGGCCGTGACCACCCTGCACCTGCTTCCCACCTGGGATCGGGATGATGTGGTCTTCCGTTCCGGCAACGATGTGGAAGTGGTGGTTTACTCCGACGCTCCCGTTATCAAGCTCTTCCGCAACGGCGATTTGGTAGGCGCGGCCAAGTCTGTGGAGACCCCCACCGATGCCGGCTATACTTACCGCACCTGGACCACTGCCGACATGAATGGCCAGAACTCCTTCGATCAGAAGTCCGGCCATCAGAGCCTGTACGCCACCTTCTGGGTTCCCTATGAGGAAGGCACCCTGGAGGTAAAGGCCTACCAGGCTGACGGTGAGACCGAAATCACCGACACCGAAGGCCGCAGCGTGGTCAACTCCACCAATGGCGCCAACCAGCTGGAGGCCGTGGCAGACCGCACATCCATCACCGCCGACGGAGACGACCTGAGCTATGTGACCATTACCGTGAAGGATGCCAACGGCAATCCTGTGAACACCGATGATGTGAATGTGAAGCTCTCCATCACCGGAGAAGGCAAGATCATCGGCGTGGACAACGGCCGCCAGGCTGACCACACCTCCTACCAGAGCCTGAGCCGGAACACCGGCGCCGGCAAGCTGGTGGCGGTGGTGCAGTCCACCGACAAGGCCGGTTCCTTCACTGTCACCGCTCAGGCGGAGGGGCTGAAGAGCACCTCTGTCACCGTGACCACCACGGAGCCTGACAACGCCGGCGACGGAGACAACTCCATCGTCAGCTACACCATCTCCCGCCACCACTATGTGAAGGTGGGCTCTGTGCCTCAGCTGCCCCAGCAGGTCACCGTGACCTATCGCAACGGCACCCAGGAGCAGAAGAATGTGGTGTGGAAGGCTTATGACGAAAGCCTGATTCAGCAGCCCGGCTCCTTCGCCGTCACCGGCACCCTGGAGGGCACCCCTGTCACCGTGTCCGTGAACATCACCATGCTGGACAAGGTGGCAGCCCTGCTGAACTACTCCGCCGCTGCGATTCTGAACAGCGACCTGACCCTGCCCCAGTCCCGTCCCGCCGTGTTGGCAGACGGCACCATCCTGAACGCCGAGTTCCCGGTGGCGTGGGAGGATTACTCCGCAATCACCCAGACCGAGGGCACCCACACCGTCACCGGTAAGAGCACCGTGTTTGGTGAGGAATTTACCGTCACCGCTTCTGTCCGGGTGGCGGAGGGCACGGTGAGCATCGGCAGCAATGTGGCAGCCAACGCCGCCGGCCTGACCCAGGATGTGCCCGCCGGACAGGAGAGCGACACCCTGGAGGCCATCCGGGATGGGGATACCACCGCCAGCCCCAACAATAGCGGCGGCCCCAACCCCACTATCTGGAGCAACTATACCGCTGCCCAGAGCGGTCAGACAGAAACCGCCCTCACCTTCCGGTACGATACCGCTCAGCTGCTGGGACAGGTGGTGATGTACTTCTACACCGACAGCTATTCCGCAGCTCTGCCCAGTGCCGTGGAGATGTCCTGGAGCAACAACGGAAACGAGTGGAATTCCCTGGCAATCACCCAGGACGGAGAGGACACGGAATCTTCCGACAATGTGACCCGCCGGGTATACAGCTTTGCTCCCCAGGACTGCGTATTCCTGAGAATTACCCTGACCAATAAGGAAGGCAAGCCCGCTACCTCCGCCCAGGCTTACTGCGTGGGTCTGAGCGAAGTGGAGCTGAAGACCGCTCAGATCAGCTTCCCGGTAAGCAGCTCCGCTGCCCTGACCGGTATTACCGTCAACGGGGAGAGATGGAACGACTATCAGCTGGAGCAGCGGCAGTTCGCCACGGAGGCGCTGCTTGCGCAGAACATCACCGTGGAAAGCGGCAATAACGCCGCCTACACCGTCCTGCCTGCCTATGAGGATGTGGTGAAGATTCTCACCCAGTCCGAGGACCACAGCGCCTCCGGCGAATACCGGATTCTGCTGAACACCAAGCCCAGCTATGATCCTGCCGACGGCTCCCGGGATTACCCCTACGGCAATACCGCCGTGGAGGTGGTCAGCGAACAGCTGCCCGCCAGCGGCAACGAAGGCCCCAAGGGCTACGCCGTGGACAACAACCCCGCCACCTTCTGGCACAGCAACTGGAACGAGGATTTGCGGAACCAGCCCGGCAAGCGGTACATCCAGCTGAACCTGAACGAGCCCCAGACTCTGGATGCGCTGCGGTATCTGCCCAGAAACTCCATTGCCAACGGCATCGTCACCCAGTACCGCATCGAGGTCAGCACCGACAAGGAGCACTGGACCGAGGTAGCCTCCGGCACCTGGGCCCACACCACCGATTGGAAGATTGCCACCTTTGACCCGGTGGAGGCCCAGTACATCCGCCTGTACGGCGTGGAAACCAGAGGCGGCACCGGGGATGACCCCAACAAGTTCATGTCCTGCGCCGAGCTGCGGGTGCGGCTGGCTCCGGAAAGAACAGACCTGTCTGAGGCCCAGATTACCCTGAACCAGGATAGCTTCGAGTATACCGGCTTTGAAATTGAGCCGGAGTTCACCGTAACCCTGAACGGTGAGGCTTTGACCTACGGTCTGGACTATGCTGTCACCTATGCCAACAACATCCAGCCCGGTGAAGCCACCCTCACCATCCGGGGTATCTGCGATTATACCGGCACCGCTTCTGTCAACTTCACCATTGAGTCCGCAGATGTGGTGGTGGAAAGCTACAGCCCGGTGGAGGTTTCCACCTATGAAAATGTGGCACCTGAGCTGCCGGCCACCGTCACCGCTCAGGTGAACATCGGCCCCGATCAGGAAATGAATGTGGTTTGGGACACCATTGATCCCAGCCAGTATGCCCAGGCTGGCACCTTTACCGTATCCGGTACCGTGGAAGGCCAGACCCTGAAGCCTCAGGCCACCGTAACGGTGCTGGGTGTGGCTGCGGTGCAGACCGTGTCCGCCGTCACCGTGGAAAAGACCCTGCCGGCACTGCCCGGTAAGGTGGATGTCTACTTCCACAACGGCACCGTTCAGAATCTGCCGGTGGTGTGGGAAGCCATGGCGCCCTCTGACTTTGTGGGCGACGGCGCTATGGTTACCGTGTCCGGCACCATCACCCTGGGTGAGGGCGTGACCTGCACCGCCACCGCCAAGGTGCGGGTGGCCGCCGGTACCGTCACCGAGAATCTGGCTCTGGCCGGGAACAACACCCTGCCTCTGGCTGTGTCCTTCTACTCCCCGGAGTCTGACTCCGTCGTGAACATCAACGACGGCAGCTGCACCTTCAGCGTAGCCGAGGGCAAGAAGGTCTGGTCCGACTGGGAGCGGGGCGTATACCACGATGCTCCCTGGGTTGCCATCATCCTGGGTGAGGAAGAAGTGGTGGTAAACCATGTATCCCTGGGCTTCATTGATGAGCACGCCAGCAATGACCCCAATGTGGCTGCAGGCAACAAGGTCCGCCTGCCCGCCTCCTATGTGATTCAGTACTATACCGGCGATTATGAGAATCTGGACTTTGACGCCAGCCAGGTGAACAACGGCAGAAACTGGCCTGTGATGAACGGCAGTGAGCATTGGCAGACCGTTACCGTCATCAGACAGGATGAGATTCCTGCCTCTGCTGACTACGCCCAGATGCTGGATACCTTCTTTGAGCCGGTAAAGACCACCGCCATCCGGGTGGTTATGACGCCGCAGGAAAATCAGTGGGTGGGTATTGACGAGCTGGAGATCTACGGCCTCACCGCCACCCCCGGCAGCACCGTTTCCGTGGAGGACATTCTCCTGGACGGCAAGAGTGTGATGAATCAGTTCGACGACCAGAATCATCAGATGACCCTGACGCTGGAAGAGGGTCAGGACCTGCCGGAGGTGACTGTGAACGCCGCCAAGGGCAACGCCGTCACCGTCATCCCCATGGAAGACCGGATTCAGATTGTGGTTACCTCTGAGGATGGCACCAAGACCGTCACCTATGAGATTCTCATTGCGCGCACCGGCGAGCATACCCATACCTATGGGGAGCCTGTCTTCACCTTCAGTGAGGACGGCAAGTCCGCCACCGCTGCCTTTGCCTGCACCGGCTGCGACGATGTGCAGACCCTGCCTGCCGACATTACCTACGAGGTAAAGACGGGAGCCACTTGTACGGAAAAGGGCGTGACCACCTACACCGCCACCGTCACCTTCGGCGGCGAGAAGTATACCGCCACCAAGGATGTGGCAGACATCCCCATGCTTGACCACCAGACCGCAATCCGCAACCAGAAGGACGCCACCTGTACCGAAGCCGGTTACACCGGCGATACGGTGTGCACCGTCTGCGATACGGTGATTGCGGAAGGTAAGGTCATCCCCGCCCTGGGCCACAAGACGGAGCTTCGGGGTCAGAAGGATGCCACCTGCACCGAAGCCGGCTACACCGGCGACCAGGTGTGCACCGTCTGCCAGGAAGTGGTGGAAAAGGGTGAGGTCATCCCCGCCAAGGGTCACCACTATGAAGATGGGGTGTGCACCGAGTGCGGAGAGAAGGATCCGGATTACACGGAGCCCACCGACCCCACCGACCCCTCCGAGCCCACCAACCCCACCGATCCCAGTGAGCCCACCAAGCCCACCGACCCCAGTGAGCCTACCAAGCCCACCGACCCCAGTGAGCCTACCAAGCCCACGGAGTCCTCTGAGCCCACGGAGAAGCCCGCCGAGACCACCAAGCCCGCTACCGACCCCAATGCCCCGGATCAGACCGGCGACACTGCGCCGCTGCTCCTGCTGGCAGCCTTGGTGCTGGTATCCGGCAGCTGCCTGGCGGTAATCGTGGCAAAGACCAGAAAGTATAACGCCTGACCCTGTGTGACTGGATAAAATCACAGGACAGGCCATAGGGCAAGCCCCATGTCTCGAAAGAGACATGGGGCTTTTCTTTGGTTCTATGTCAATAGTTGGGGTAGAGCCAAAATAGAAAAGTTAGAGCTCGTGTCGGAGTGTGAGAGCTCCGGCACGATTTTTATGTATTACAGAACAGAATTCTTTTCCTGAAATTGGAGAAGTTCCTCA
>DVGG01000078.1 GCA_018712825.1 Candidatus Faecousia excrementipullorum
GCAGCGTGAGATTTTTCGTCAGACAAAAGAATGGAAAACAGTGGAATACTGTATGTATTTCCTGTTTTTCATTCTGCGTGGATGGCGAAAAAGATAAGCTTTCCAGCCGCAGACGATTTATTCAGAGTTTCACTAATAACCCAATCAGGACTGGGGAACCTGCTCCCGGACAGGGGACACAAAGGCCTTCACGCCTTCAATCCGGTCTACCTGCACCAGGGTGCCCGTGGGGATTGGCTGGTCATCGGAGCTTCTGGCCGTCCAGACTACGCCGCCCAGCTTTACCTGCCCCTGTCCACGGACATTGTCAATGGCCTCGGAAACCAACCCCTTGGTACCGGGCAGGGCATTGACGTTGGTGGAGGTAATCCGGGGATTCACGAACTTCTTGGACAGCGGCCGCAAAAGCCCCAGGGACACAGCGGAAACCAGGAAGAACACCACAAATTGCAGCCAGACTTCCCCGCCCAGAAGGCTCGTGACCAGCGCCGCCAGAGAGCCCAGGACGAACCACAGCGATACCATGGCAGCCGTTACACTCTCTGCCACCAGGAACACCAGCATCAGCACCAGCCAGACAATATTCCATGTCATCATAACCCCTCCTTCCATAGGATTCTACGCTTAGCATAGCAAATTCCCCACCGGAATGAATGAACAAAATGTGAACATATGGACATCTGTTTTTTGGTTGAAAATACATGGTTTTCATGGTATAATACTCTTTACGAAGTACATGATAGGAGGCTGCCATGACACAGGAAGAAAAATACAGACAGATGACCCAACCCCCGGTGGAAGGGCTGATTGCCAAGCTTGCGGCGCCCTGCATTGTGAGTATGCTGGTGTCCTCCTTCTACAACATGGCAGACACCTATTTTGTAGGTATGCTCAACGACACCGCAGCCACCGGCGCTGTGGGTGTAATCTTTTCCATGATGGCAATTATTCAGGCCATCGGCTTCTTCTTCGGTCACGGCAGCGGCAACTACATCTCCCGGTGCCTGGGGCGCAGGGATGTGGCGGAGGCCTCCGCCATGGCCTCCACGGGCTTTTTCTATGCTCTCACCGCCGGCGTGATTCTTTGCATTGTGGGGCAGATTTTTTTGGAGCCCATCGCCTGGGGCTTAGGCTCCACCGCCACCATCTTGCCCCACTCCAAGGCCTATCTCCAGGTGATTCTCCTGGGGGCTCCCTGGATGATTGGCTCCTTTGTTCTCAATAACCAGCTGCGCTTTCAGGGCAGCGCCGCCTATGCCATGATTGGCATTACCTCCGGCGCCGTGCTGAACATCGCATTGGACCCGCTGCTGATTTTCGTGTTCCACATGGGGGTGGCAGGAGCCGGCTGGGCCACCATCATCAGCCAGTTTGTGAGCTTTCTCATTCTGCTGGCAGGCTCCTATCGGGGGAGCAACATCCCCATCCGCTTTTCCAATGTGAAATTCCGGCTGTGGTATTTAAGCAATATTGTAAGAGGCGGCCTTCCCTCTTTGGCCCGGCAGGGTCTGGCGTCCGTTGCCGGCATCGCCCTGAACTGGATCGCCGGTGTCTACGGAGACGCCGCCATCGCCGCCATGGGCGTTGTCCAGCGGATTACCAACTTCGGCCAGTCCGCCATGATTGGCTTCGGTCAGGGCTTCCAGCCCTTCTGCGGCTTCAACTACGGCGCCCGGAAGTACGCCCGGGTGAAAAAGGGTTTCTGGTTCTGCGTCCGGGTGTCCTTTGTGTTCCTGGTGCTGGTGTGCATCGCCGGGTGGATTTTTGCGGAGCCTCTGGTCACCTGCTTCCGGAATGACCCGGATGTGATTGTTTTCGGCGCCATGGCTCTGCGGCTGCAATGCCTGACCTTCTGGATTCAGAGCTTTGTGGTGATGAGCAACATGATGGACCAGGTGATGGGCAGGACTGTGCCTGCCACCTTCCTGGCCATGGCCCGGCAGGGTGTGTTCTTTATCCCGGCGGTGCTGCTGCTGCCCCTGTTCCTGAATGCCCTGGGGGTTCAGCTGGCTCAGCCGGTGGCGGATGTACTGAGCCTTGCCAGCGCCATTCCCATTCAGAAAAAGGTGCTGTCCTCTCTGCCTGACGAGGACGTGCCGGACGTTACGGAGGAAATATGCACAAGTACCTGACAGTGTTTTTGGTTGCCATGGTTCCTGTGGCGGAGCTGCGGCTGGCGGTGCCCATGGCCATCGGCATGGGAATCGACCAATTCCTGGCCATCGCCATCTGCGTGGCGGGCAATATCGTGCCCGTGCCCTTTATCTATCTTTTTGCCCGGCGGTTTCTCCACTGGGGGGCAAAGCAGCGGTATATCGGAAAGCTCTGCACCGTGATTCTGGAAAAGGGAGAACGGGCGGGGCAGAAGATTGTGAAGAAAACCGGCCGGTATGGCCTGTTTGTGGCCCTTTTGCTGTTTGTTGGCATTCCGGTGCCCGGCACCGGTGCCTGGACGGGGGCGCTGGCTGCCAGCTTCCTGGACATGGGCTTCAAGTCCACCTTCGCTTCCGTTGCCCTGGGGGTAGTTTTGGCCGGGTGCATCATGGCTCTGGCCAGCGCCGGCGTGTTTCACATTATCGGACTTTAATGCAGGAGGAAAGAAATATGGACTGTTTGTTTTGCAAAATCGTAGCCGGGGAGATTCCCTCCCAGAAGGTGTATGAGGACGAGGAAATTCTGGCCTTCCGGGACATTGCCCCCATGGCCCCGGTGCACATCCTGGTGATTCCCAAGGCCCACATCGGCTCCGTGGATGAGGTAACGGCGGAGAACAGCGGTGTGGTCGCCCACATTTTCCAGGTGATTCCCAGGATTGCCCAGGCGGAGAAGCTGGAAAAGGGCTATCGGGTGGTATCCAACTGCGGCGAACACGCCGGCCAGTCGGTGAAGCACCTCCACTTCCACATCCTGGGCGGCCGCCAGCTCTCCCTGGAAATGGCCTAAGCGGCGAGTCGCCGCGGACAATGCGCACGGTGGCTTTCTGCGATTCGTTACTTCCCTGACCCGCCCGGTATCGGCGGC
>DVGG01000012.1 GCA_018712825.1 Candidatus Faecousia excrementipullorum
AAAGGGGAAGGGCTGTTTTAGTGAATAGTGAAGAGGGAATAGGGAAGAAGTCCCCAGGCTTTGCCTGGGGAATCCCCCCGCCTCGGCAAGCCGAGGCACCCCCCTTTAGCAAGGGGGGCTTTGGTCTGTGCACCTACTGCACCGCAGTAACGATACCGGGCGGGTCAGGGAAGTAACGATGCGTAGAAAGCTATCGTGCGAAAAAGGCTGCGGGCACTGCCCGCGGCTCCCTTGCCAAAGGGAGCTGGCACGCCGGAGGCGTGACTGAGGGATTCACAGTTGGTACTTTCAGAAAGTACAGACCTATGTGGAAAGGGGAAGGGCTGTTTTAGTGAATAGTGAAGAGGGAATAGGGAAGAAGTCCCCAGGCTTTGCCTGGGGAATCCCCCCGCCTCGGCAAGCCGAGGCACCCCCCTTTGACAAGGGGGGCTTTGGGGTGCGGAATCCTCGGGGGATTTGATTAGATAAGAACCGCTCCTTTGGAGGGGTTTTTATATAGATTCGACTGGCCCGGTCGTAGGAAGGGGCGGCGCAGGGGAGGCGACCCCGTAAAAAGCATAGCGCAGAAAGGAAAGGTTATGAAACGAGAATTCTTGCAGAGCCTGCGGGTGGGGGAGGAGCCTTTGCCTAAGGAGGTGGTGGACGCCATTATGGCGGAAAACGGCCGGGATATTGAGGCGGCAAAGGTCAGGCCGGAGGAGCTGGAAATCCTGTCCCAGAGGGTGAAGGACTGGGAGGATAAGTACCAAAAAGCTCAGGAAAGCCATGAAAAAGAGCTGAAAAGCCTTCGGTTTTCCCAGGCCCTCACCGCCGCCATCACAAAGGCCGGAGGCCGGAACGAAAAGGCCATTTCCGCCCTTCTGGACATCCCTACCCTGGAAGCTGCGGAGGATTCCCAGGCCCTGGAAAAGGCATTGGCGGATGTCAAAAAGGAATGCCCCTACCTTTTCCGGGAGGAAGCAACCCCTCCGGCCTACGCCCGGTTTACCGGGGCAAACGCCGGGGACAACCACTACCCCGCAACCCTGGCTGGGGCCTTGCGGGAAAAATTTGAAAGGAATGATTAAATTATGGCAATTACTTTGGCAGAAGCAAAGGTCGGCATGGCCGACAAGGTCGATCAGCAGGTGGTGGATATGTTCCGCAGAAGCTCTCTGCTTCTGGATCAGATGGTGTTTGACAACGCCATCTCTCCCGGCACCGGCGGCAGCACCCTCACCTATGGCTACATCCAGCTGAAAACCCCCGCTACCGCCTCCGTCCGTACCATCAACGGCGAGTACACCCCCGGTGAGGCCAAGCGGGAGAAGAAAACCACCAACGCCATCATCATGGGCGGCGCTTTCCAGATTGACCGGGTGCTCCAGAACACCTCCGGTGCCGCCGACGAGCTGGCATTCCAGGCGGAGCAGAAGATCAAGGCTACCGCCAACTACTTCCACAACCTGACCATCAACGGCACCAGTGAAGGTTCCGGGGAGGGCTACATCCCCAACACCTTTGACGGCCTGAAAAAGCTCCTCTCCGGCACCGCCAACGAGATTACCAGCCAGGTAAGCCTCAAGACCTCTGCCGAGCTGGACAGCAACTACAATGCCTTCCTGGACGAGATGGACAGCTTCCTCAGCTGTCTGGACGGCTCCGCATCTCTCCTGCTCATGAACCGGGCCATGCTGGTGAAGCTTCGCTCCATCGCCCGCCGTGCCGGCTACTATGAGCGCACCCGTGACGACTTTGGCCGGGTGGTGGAGACCTACGCCGGTATCCCCATGGTGGACATGGGCAGCTACTACAACGGCGCTTCCACCCAGGACGTGGTGCAGACTTCCGGGGGCAAGACCGCCATTTACGCCGTAAGCCTGGGTCTGGACGGCTTCCACGGCATTTCCCCTGTGGGTGACGGTGTGATTTCCAGCTATATGCCTGACCTCACCGCCCCCGGCGCTGTCAAGACCGGCGAGGTGGAGCTGGTGGCAGGCGTGGCTCTGAAGAACACCCTGAAGGCGGCGGTGTTGAAGGACATCGCCATCGCAGCCGAGTAAGCCTATGGCGGACTATGAGTTTTATGTAAACGATTATCTGGGGACGGAGCTGACCCGGGAGGAATTTCCCGGGCTGGTCGCCCAGGCCCGGTGGGAGCTGGAGCGATTCAAGCGGCTGTGCCGGGTAGAGGGGGGGCAGGAGGCGGAAAATCTGGCAATCTGCGCCATGGCGGAGGAGCTGGGGGCTTACCGCAAAGTCTACCTCTCCTCCGCCTCCGCCGGGTCTGTGTCGGTGCACTACGATGACACCGCCCGGAAAAACGCCCCTTTGCGCCGCCGCCTCCTGGAGCGGGCAGGCACCTACCTGGACATTTACCGGGGGGTGGAGGCATGACCCTGCGGGAGTATCCCATGTGCCGCCAGCAGGTGACGGTCTACCGAAAGACGGAATCCGGCATTTTCCGGCAGGTGCTCTCCGGCTGTTACCTGGAGGAAAAGGAAACCCGGAGCCACAGCACCTGGGGGCAGGAGGGGGAAAAGCCCTTTTTGCTCATTGTCCCCGGAGCCACCCAACAGGTGTTTGCAGGAGACCGGATTTTCTCCGGGGTGGGGCCGGAAATCTCCCCGGCGGATTGGGCTGATTTCATCCCGGCGGCGGTGCCGGGACTTTACCAGGCCGCCTACGCCGAAACCTACGGCTGGCAGGGAAAGCTTTGGCACACGGAGGCAGGATGCAGATGACGGATTTGGAAAAACTGAAAATCTGGCTTGCCACCTACCCGGGCTGGGAGGAGGACAAGCCCTTTTTTGTGGACGACGCCGCCCCCAAGCCCGGCTGTGTGGGGCTCTTTCCCCAGGGTCTGGAGCAGGTGAGCCTTCGCCGGGACATTACCGGGGGACAGAAGGCCGCCTGCCGGTATCGGTTCTACCTGTACCGGGCTTCGGCTCTGGAGGAGAATCAGGAGGAAAACGCCCGGTGGCTTCTGGACTTTCAGAATTGGGTGGAGGCCCAGAGCGCCGGAGGCCTTGCCCCCCGCTTTGGAGACGTTCCCCAGGAGGAGCGGCTCCGGGCGGAGGGGGGCAGACTCCAAAAAACCGGAAAGCTGGGGTCGGGGCTTTACGCCCTGACCCTCACCGCCGAATTTACAAGAATCTATTGAGGTGAAACATATGGGAAAAATTGAAAGAAAGTATCTGGCCCACTACATCAACGCCGGAACCGGGGAAGACGAGAACTACGAGCGGCTGGGTCAGGATCTGGAGGAGCTGACCCCGGAGCTGGCGGCCTCCGTGGAGACCAAGAAGAACATTCTGGGGCAGACCAGTATTCTCATCTCCAGCTATGAGAAAACCGCCGCCGTCACCCCCTACTATGCCCAGGCCGACTCCCCCCTCTTTGCCAAGCTCCAGGGGATTCTGGACGGCAACCTGGTGCTGGACGACCTGAAAACCCAGGTGGTGGAGGTGAAGCTGTGGGAGGCAGAGGAGGGCACCACCTTCCCTGCCATCCGGGAGGAGGCCTACATCGAAATCACCAGCTACGGCGGCGATACCACCGGCTATCAGATTCCCTTTACCATCCACTACACCGGCAACAAGGAAACCGGCACCTTCGACGTGGAAAGCCGCACCTTTACGAAAGGCTAAGGTGGGGCTATGGAGGAGATTCAGCTGGACACCGGTATGCGGCAGTACCGGATCAATGAAGGCGGGGTTCTTTATATGAACCCGGCAGACCCGGGGCTTTACGTCCGGTTTCAGGAGGCCATCCCCCGTTTGGACGGTCTGGAAAAGGAGCTGAGCCGGGAGAACCCCACGGACTTTTTCCGGGAGGCAGACGAAAAAATCCGGGAGATTTTGCAGGAGGTGTTCGGGGCGCCCAACGACTTTACCCGGATTCTTCCCGGAGTGAACCTGCTGGCTATGACCGGCACGGGACACCGGGTGATTGAAAATCTCTTTGCCGCCCTGGAGCCGATTCTTTTGAAGGGGGCGCAGGAATGTGTGCAGCAGCAGGTAGCGGAAGCCCTTTCCCGGCGGCAGGAGCCTTGAATCTGTGGGAACTTCCTGAAAAGGTGAAGCTGGGGGGAAGGGATTTTGAATTTTACGGGGATTTTCGGAACATTCTGGATGTTTTGTCCTATTTTCAGAATCCCGATTTTCCCCCCTTTCTTCAGTGGCAGATTGCCCTGGCTCTTTTCTACAAGGAGCCGGTTCCGCCCCAGCTGCAGCCGGAGGCTATGGAGTATCTGGCGCTTTTCATCAATGGGGGACGGTCTGACCGGGGGGCAGGGGGGCAAAAGCTTCTGGACTGGCAGCAGGATGCCCCTTTGATTCTCGCCGGGGTGAATCAGGCGGCAGGGCAGGAAATAAGGGCCCTGCCCTTTTGCCACTGGTGGACGTTTTTAAGCTACTTCCACGCCATCGGGGAGGGGCCTCTTGCCACGGTGGTGTCCATAAGGAAAAAGCTCTCCCAGGGGAAGAAGCTGGAGCCCTGGGAAAAGGACTACTACCGGGAAAACCCGACTCTCGTGGATTTGAAAAAGACTTACACCCGGCAGGAGGCGCAGGAGCGGGCGCGTCTGCTTCGCCTGCTGGAGGGGAAAGGAGGATAAGCAAATGCGATTGCCGGAATACGACCTTTATCTGGGGGGCGGTTCTGTGGAGGATACCCAGGAATCCCTGGAGGAGTTTCAGACCTTCGTGGGAGCCCTGGGGGATCTGGTGAAAAAGACCTTTTCCCAGATTGGGAAGGCCATTGTGGAGAATATGAACGACGCCACCGACGCCATCTCCGGCACCAGCGGGGCACTGAAGCGGACGGTGGCGGGCTTTGACCAGCTGAACCGGCTGAAAGCCCCTTCCGGCAGCAGCAGTGTTGCCCAGATTGACAAGGAGGTGGAAAAGGCCCGGGAAAATCTGCGGCTCTTTATCCAGGCTCTGAAGGAGATGGACACGGAGCCGGTGCTGGGGCCCATCCGCAACTTTGTAACGGGGCTGTGGGAGGTGACCACCTCCCTCTGGGATGTCCAGTCCCCCCTAAGCGGCTTTTCCCAGCTGTTCTGGGATGCCGCCGGAGCCCTGGGCATTACCAGCGACAAGGTGGGAGGCTTCGTGGGGGTTCTGGGAGGCCTCTCCGTCCCTGTGGCTACTGTGGGCGGAGGCCTGTCCTACCTGTGGGAAAAGCTGCGGGACGTGGGGCTTAAGTGGGACAGCACCGGCACCAGCGCAGAAAACGCCTTTACCACCATGACTGAGATTTGGGGCCTTGCCGGGGAATGGGTGCAGTCCAATGTGTCCGGCCCTCTGGGGCAGGTGTTCTCCAGATTGTGGGGCCAGGTGACAGAGGACAGCACCAAAACCGGGGAGACGGTGAAGGGCATCTGGTCCGGCACCGCCTCCTCCATGGGAAGCATCTTCTCCCAGAGCTGGGAGCAGGTGAAAAAGGCCTTTACCTCAGGAGGACAGGTGTTCTCCGGTCTGGAATCGGGCATTTCCTCCCAGTTCAAAAGTGTGGTAAACGGCCTGATTGATGGCATCAATGCGGTGGTCTCCACCCCCTTCCAGGGCATCAACACCGCCTTGCAGAAGGTCAGTCAGGTGGAGATTTTCGGAATGAAGCCCTTCCGGTGGCTGGGGTGGCAGATTCCTGTGCCGAAAATTCCCCATCTTGCCCAGGGTGCGGTGCTGCCTGCCAACAAGCCCTTCCTGGCGGTGGTGGGCGACCAGAGGCATGGCACCAACGTGGAAGCCCCCCTTTCCACCATTCAGGAGGCGGTGGCTCAGGTGATGGCAGGCCAGACGGACGCGCTCATGCAGGGCCTTTCTGCCCTGATTCAGGAGCAGCAGATGACCCGGGAGACGATCGCCGCCATCCGGGTGGGGGATACGGTCATCGGCCAGGCCGCCCAGCGGTATGAGCAGCGGCTCTCCCGGATGAGAGGAGGGCTGTAAATGCAGACCACAGACCGATTTACGGTAAACGGAAAGCCCCTGCTTCTGCCGGATGCCGGGGTGACCTGTTCCTTTGAGGATCTGGACAGCTACGCCGCCGGACGGGACCAGAGCGGCGTCATGCACCGGGACGTGGTGCGGTACAAGGTAGGCTCCTGGACCTTCTCCTATGGCTTTTTGACAGAAGCGGAGAAGCAGTACATGGAGGGGCTGTTTCCCAAAGCCGCCACCTTCACCTTTGGCTACCCTGACCCGGTGGACGCCGGGAAGATGCGTACCTGCACCGCCTACCGCTCCCGGTACAGCCTCTCCTGGTACGATGCCGCCCGGGGGGTGTGGAAAAACTATGGCTTTTCCATTATTGAATGTTAGGAGGTGGGGGTATGACAGCCCTGTTGGTCCTGCCTGACGGCAGGGAGATTTATTCCGGTGAAGTGGGGCAGGATGCCATTTTGCGCCTGACCCTCACCGCCGGAGTCAACGACACCCGGGAGCTGACCCTGGGCTCCGTGTGTGCCGCCATGTTGGAGGCGGAGCTTCTGATTCCCTCCGGGGAGCTGGGGCTCACCGCCGGGGAGGAGGTGACCTTATACTGGGTTACAGGGGAAAACCGGGAAAAAGCCGGAATTTTTGTGGCGGACAAGCCGGAAAAAACCGGCAACTGCACCTATTCCCTCACGGCCTTTGACCGGGTGTCCCTGCTGGACAAGGACGTGACCCAGTGGCTGGAGGGCCTCCAGGACTGGCCCTACGCCCTGCTGGACTTTGGAAAGCTGGTATGCCGGCATTGCGGGGTGGAGCTTGCCAATACAGAGCTTCCCAACGGGGATTATCAGGTGCAAAAATTCACCGCTCGGGGCATTACCGGGCGGCAACTGCTTTTCTGGGTGGGGGAGGCCGCCTGCCGGTTCCTTCGGGCCACCCCGGAAGGAACCCTTCTTCTGGACTGGTACACCCCGGCGGAAAAAACCGTAGCTGCTTCCGGGGAGGATTTTTACTACCAGGACACCCTGACCTATTCTGACTACCGCACCGCCCCCATCCACCGGGTGCAGCTGCGGTTTGACGAAAAGGATGTGGGCACCATCTATCCCCCGGAGGCCGCCGGGAACACCTACGCCGTCACGGGAAACTATCTGCTCACGGCGCAGGATGCCCAGAGCCTTCTGCCGGTGGCGGAGGTTCTTTATGGTGCGCTTGCCGGGGTGCAGTTCACCCCCTGCAAGCTCACCGTTCCTTCCCGGCTGGGCATCCGGGAGGGGCAGATTCTCAGGGTGCAGACCCCTTCCGGGGAGGAGCTGACGGCCTATGTGATGAGCCGCACCGCCTCCCGGGGCAGGGACACCCTGGAATGCACCGGAAGCTACACAAGAGAGGCCTCCGCCGCCGTCACCAGCCAGAGCTACAAGGCCCTTTCCGGGAAGCTTCTCAGGCTCCAAACCAACGTGGACGGCCTGACGGTGGAAAATCAGGATATGGCCGGAAACCTGGCAGAGCTTGCCCTGGATGTGGAGGGCATCCGCACAAAGGTCTCCCAGCAGGAGACGAAGCAGGAGGAACTGGAAGAAAAACAGACCCTTTTGGAGCAAAATGCCCAGAGTATCACCATTTCCGTCCAGGAAATCCGGGAAAAGGGCGTTTCCCGGGTGGAGACGGAAACGGGCTACACCTTTGACAAGGAGGGCATGCGGATTTCCAAGTCCGGGGAGGAGATGGAAAACCGGCTGGACAACACCGGTATGTACGTCACCCGCTCCGGGGAGGGGATTCTCACCGCCAACAACCAGGGGGTGCAAGCTCTGAACCTCACCGCAAGGCAGTATCTCGTCGCCGGACAGCACGCCCGGTTCGAGGACTACACGGAAGGCAGAACCGCCTGCTTCTGGATTTAAGGAGGAGATATGGCACTACAAACCAAAACCTTTACCGCCGGCGGCACTGCCGATACCCGGTATTATTCCATACAGCTGAAGCTGACGGAGGAATCTGTCAGCACCGCCGGGAACACCTCGTCGGTGGCATACGAGTTTTCCATCCGCCGGAAAAACTCCGGCGTTTACACCGGCCCCTATTACAGCTGGACCATCACCATCGGGGGCAAGAGCATCCCCATCAACAATTTTGCCTTCAACATCCCCACCTCCGGTGCGGCCTCCCAGGTCATTGCCTCCGGCCGTCTCACCATCCCCCACGATACGGACGGGGGAAAGGTCATGTCCTTCCAGGTCTACACCCCCAGTGCCCAGGATGTGGCCCCCAGCTACGGCCCGCCGGAAATCCGCCTCACCGGCACCTGGACCTTGACCGCCATTCCCCGGGCTTCCTCTGTGTCTGCCATCAATGGGGACATCGGAAGCGCCACCATCATCACCATCTCCCGGGCAAGCGCTGCCTTTACCCACACGGTCACTTACAAATTCGGAAGCCTCACCGGCACCATTGCCGCAAAAACCGGGGAAACCACCCTTTCCTGGCAGGTGCCGGAGAGCTTTTACGGGGAGATTCCCAACGCCAGGTCCGGCACTGTGACCCTCACCTGCCAGACTTATTCCGGCAACACCCTCATCGGCACCAAAACCGCCACCTTCCGGGCGACGGCTTCGGAGGAGGTGTGCAGGCCCAGCGTTTCCGGCAGGGCGGTGGTGACGGATGAACTGACCAAGGGGCTTACTGGCAATGACCATACGGTAATCCGGTATGTGTCTGCGGTGCAGGCGGAAATCACCGCCAGCCCCCAAAACGGTGCAACCATCGCAGGCCGGACGGTCAACGGCAAAGCCCTGACGGACACCCTGGACTTTCCCCAGGCGGAGACCGGAACCTTTGTCTTTGCCGCCACGGACAGCCGGGGCTACACCGGAAGGGATACGAAAACGCTGGACATGGTCTCCTACATCCCCCTGACCCTCACCGCCCTGGTCAGCCGCAAGACCCCCACCGGGGACATTGTGGTGGTGGACATCAAGGGCAACTTCTGGGAGGGGAATTTCGGCGCGGCGGACAACGCCCTGACCCTTTCCTATCAGTACCGCACCGGAAGCGGAGCCTGGAGCGACCCCGTTCCCGTTACAGGTGCCGCAATCTCTCAAAATGCATATCATGTGTTGGCGGAAGTTTCCGGCATGGACTACCGGGAGGGGTACGTGTTCCGGCTGACCGCCGGGGACTGCGCCATGGAGGTGACCCGGGAGGTCTCCATCTCCGCCGGTGTGCCGGTGTTTGACTGGGGGAAGGAGGACTTTGCCCTCCATGTGCTGCTGAAAGCCGTGGAGGCGGCCTTTTCCGGCACCGTGACCCTGAGCAAGACCACCGATGCCTCCGGCACGGCGGACAACGGCCCGGCCCTGATTGTGGGCGGCACCAGGACCACAGCCCATATGGA
Organism: Candidatus Faecousia excrementipullorum; assembly: GCA_018712825.1. Lineage (GTDB taxonomy): Bacteria > Bacillota > Clostridia > Oscillospirales > Oscillospiraceae > Faecousia > Faecousia excrementipullorum. The sequence goes on from DVGG01000012.1 coordinate 9,319, forward strand.
AATGGATTCCAACGAGATTCTGGCAAAGTCTGACGGGGTTACCCCGGCAATTCTGAACCTGAACACCAACGGCGGTCTGGTGGCGATAGGCTCAGGAGGGCTGCGGCCGGAAAACCTGACTGCCAGCCGTGCGGTGGTGACAGACGGAAGCAAAAAGCTGATTTCCAGCGCCGTCACCGCCACGGAGCTGGGGTATCTGGACGGGGTGACATCCAACATCCAGACCCAGCTGAACAGCAAGCTCTCCGGTTCCTCTGCCTTTGCCAAGCTGATTTACGGCGGCACCATCTCCCAGAACGGCAAGAAAACCCTGGACTGCGGCTTTACCCCCCAGTTCTGCACCTATTTTATGAGCTCCGCCGGAAGCGCAGACCCCTGGGTGGGGGGAGCGGTAAACTTCGGAAAGAACAACCAGGAGTTTCGGATATACACCAGCGGCAGTGCCTACCAGCGCTTCAAGGTGAGCCGCAGCGGCAACAGCGTCACCGTCACCAAAACCGGAAGCGACACGGTGACACTGTACCTGTACGCCCACAGATAGGAGGCTTTTATGCGCATAACCACAGACGAAAAAGGCTATGTCACCGGCTGGAGCATTGCCGGGGACGAGGAAGGCATTTTGTGCCAAGTCCCGGCGGATTTTGACCGTTTTGCGGCGTTTTACCCGGGTTACCGCCTGGAAAACGGAGAGCTGCGGGAGGATTCGGAAGCCCTGGCGGCTTTGCAGGAGCAGCACCGGAAAGAAGAAATCCGCCGGCAGCGGGAAGAGCGGTGCTTTCCCTATATCAACCGGGGAAATCTCTGGTACGAAAGATTGAGCCGGGAGCAGCTGGATGGGCTGAAGGCCTGGTATCAGGCCTGGCTGGATGCGCCTGAGACTTTGGAGATACCCAGCAGCCTTTCCTGGCTGGAAGAAGAAAATCAGGAGGTATAACAGGATGAAGAAAATCTATCTGTCCCCCAGCAGCCAGCCTGCCAACACCTATGCGGGGCTCAGCACCAACGAGCAGGAGGTGTGCCGGGACATCGCCCGGGAGCTGGCAACTGCTCTGAAGCGGTGCGGCTTTGAGGTAAAGTGCGGCGACTACGGCACCATGTACGACCGGGTGAAGGAGAGTAACGAGTGGAAGGCAGACCTGCATATGCCTATCCACACCAACGCCTTTGACGGAAAGGTCAGCGGCACCCGGCTGATGGCCCTGGATCTTACCGGCACAGGCTACAAGGTATGCCAGGCCGTTCTGGAACCCCTGGACAAAATCACCCCGGGCACCAGCAGCAACATCACCGCCAACCCGGGGCTCTATGAAATCAAGGCGGCGGTGGCGCCCACCTGCTACGTGGAGGTGGATTTCCACGATGTGCCGAAGGTTGCCAAGTGGCTGACGGAGAACAAGGCCCAGATTGGGGAGGCCATCTGCCAGGGCATCTGCCGGTATTACAATGCCCAGTATGTGGCGGCAGGGGAGAAGCCTGCCCCCACCCCCACCCCCGAGCCCCAGCCCGCCGGTAAGATTGAAGGCCTGCCGGTGGTGCAGTCCGGCTCCCGTGGGGACGCCGCCAAAATCCTTCAGGGCGCCCTGATTGCCAAGGGCTACCCCTGCGGCAGCTCCGGCATTGACGGGGTGTTCGGGGTCAACTCCGTGGCGGCCCTGAAAAGCTACCAGAAGGCCAAGGGCCTGACGGTGGACGGCATTGCCGGCCCTGCCACCTGGGGCAAGCTTCTGGGGGTATAACCATGAGCGAGGCCATTCTGGTGGCCTTGATTACCGGCGGGATGTCCCTGGTGGGCGTGATTGTCACCAGTCTCATCACCGCCCGGAAAAGCGAAAACACCATCAAGATAGCCCAGGCGGTCACGGATACCAAAATCCAGGACCTGACCCGGGAGGTACGGGAGCATAACAACTTTGCCCGGCGGATGCCTGTGGTGGAGGAGCAAATCAAGGTCATTAACCATCGGATTGCAGATTTGGAAAGGAGCACACAGAATGCTTGAAAGTATTAGGAATCTTCTGAAAGTCAAGACCCTCGTCACATTGGTGGTGATTACGGTCTTTGCGGTGCTGTCCTTCCGGGGGGACATCACGGCGGACAACGCCATGATCATCATATCCATGGTGGTGTCCTTCTATTTCGGAACCCAGCACGAGAAACCCCCCACGGACAAAACCCAGACGGGGCAGTAAACACAGAAAAGGGCCTGCTGCAAAATGAAAGTTTTGCAGCAGGCCCTGATTCTATGAATCTTCCCGGTGTCATTATATTGCAGAAGGCTTATTTTATACCTCCCGACGGTCGGGAGGTGTCTTGGGGCGCAGTCTAAAGCCCCCCTTGTTAAAGGGGGGTGCCTCGGCAACGCCGAGGCGGGGGGATTCCGTGGCCAAGGCCACGGAACTTATTCACTATTCACTCTTCACTATTCACTAAAAAACCTTCCCCTTTCCACATGGGTTGGTACTTACGGAAAGTGCCAACTGTGAATCCCTCAGTCACGGCTTCGCCGTGCCAGCTCCCACAAGCCGGGAGCCTTTGGCTGCACCGCCGATACCGGGCGGGTCTGGGAAGTGACGATGCGTAGAAAGCTGCCGTGCGAAATTGACTGCGGCGGCACGCCGCCCCTTTGGCAAGGGAGCCTTTGGGATGCGGCATCAAAGCCCCCCTTGTTAAAGGGGGGTGCCTCGGCAACGCCGAGGCGGGGGGATTCCCCAGGCTGGCAGATGTCCACATGGGTTGGTGCTTTTGAGAAATCCCCCACTGTGAATCCCTCAGTCACGGCGAAGGCCACCGGGGGCTCCCCGGCCGTGCCAGCTCCCACAAGCCGGGAGCCTTTGGCTGCACCGCCGATACCGGGCGGGTCTGGGAAGTGACGATGCGTAGAAAGCTGCCGTGCGAAATTGACTGCGGCGGCACGCCGCCTCGTTTTTGCTTGGGAAACTCTGAATAAATCGTCTGCGGCTGGATAGCGGATCTTTTTCGCCATCCATGCAGAATGAAAAACGGGAAATACATACAGTATTCCGCCATTTTCCATTCTTTTGTCTGACGAAAAATCTCTCGCTACCAGCTCTTGCCTATTTATTCAGAGCTTCCCTTGTTTTTAACCGTTATTCTGTTGGCGGGTTTCGCCGATGGTGACCGTCAGCTCCAGGGTCTGGCCCTGGCGGAAGACGGTGAGCTTCAGCCGGCCGCCCACGCCGGCCTCCCGGATGTGCTGGGAAAGCTGGGCGTAGCCGGTGATTTCCTCGCCGTTAATGTGGGTGATGATGTCATTGGCCTGCAGGCCTGCTTCCTCTGCCGGGCTGCCCTCCACCACGGACTGAACCGCAGCGCCCTGGGGCAGGCCGTAGTTCTGGAACTGCTGGCCCACGTCGGACACGGTGACGCCGATATAGGGGGTGGACACATAGCCCTTCTCAATGATGCTCTGGGCAATCTCCCAGGCCAGGTTGATGGGGATGGCAAAGCCGATGTTGTCAATGCTGGCCTCGCCGCTGCTGCCGCTGGAGGAGTACTTGGCGTTGGTAATGCCGATGACCTCGCCGTACATATTAAAAAGAGCGCCGCCGGAATTGCCGGAGTTGATGGCGCAGTCGGTCTGCATCAGGTTCATGGTGGCGCCGTTGGACATGGTGATGTTCCGGTTCAGGGAGCTGATGGCGCCGGAGGTGAGGGAGAAGGTCAGCTCACCCAGGGGGTTGCCGATGGCTACCACATTGTCGCCTACATTCAGGTTGTCCGAGTCTCCCAGCACCACGGGGGTGAGGCCTTCCGCTTCGATTTTCAGCACCGCCACGTCGTTGGCGGCGTCATAGCCCACCAGCTCTGCCTCGTAAGTCTGCCCCTCATACATGGAGACGGTGATGGAGCTGGCGCCTTCCACCACGTGGTAGTTGGTGAGGATGTAGCCGTCATCGGTGACGATGAAGCCGGAGCCGGAGGCGGCGTTTACCGTCTGGTAGCCCCAGAAATTGGTGGTGATGGAGGTGGTGATGCCCACGGTGGAGCGGACATTCTGGGCGTAGACCTCAGCGGCGGTGAGCTCCTTGCCGGTCTCTACGGAGTTGAGGGCAATCACGCTGTTCTCCCGGTTCCCCACCAGGGCGTTGGAGGTGTTGGGGGCCTGGGTTTGTCCGCCGGTATACCACAGTACACCGGCGCCGCCGGCAGCGCCGCCAACCAATGCGCAGCACAAAGAAAGGGCAACCAGCTTGGGCCCTAAGGATTTCTTCTTCGGGGCGGCCTGGAGGGGAGGCTCCGGCTGGACAGGGGGCTCCTGCTGGAAGGGGGTCTCCTGGAAGGCATATTCTTCCTGCCGGGGCTGTTCGCTTTGTTCGTAAGATTCAAAGTTGTTTTCCATATTGTTTTCCATAGGTTTCACCTTTTCTCTTGGGGAAGCTCTGAATAAATAGGCAAGAGCTGGCAGCGAGAGATTTTTTGTCAGACAAAAGAATGGAAAACAGGGGAATACTGTATGTATTTCCTGTTTTTCATTCTGCATGGCTGGCGAAAAAGATCCGCTGTCCAGCCGCAGA
>DVGG01000013.1 GCA_018712825.1 Candidatus Faecousia excrementipullorum
ACCTCCACTTCCACATCCTGGGCGGCCGCCAGCTCTCCCTGGAAATGGCCTAAGCGGCGAGTCGCCGCGGACAATGCGCACGGTGGCTTTCTGCGATTCGTTACTTCCCTGACCCGCCCGGTATCGGCGGCTTGCCGCCGAACTTATTCACTATTCACTCTTCACGATTCTCTAAATCCGCCCGGTATCGTTACTGCGGTGGTAGTGGATGCACAGACCAACGCCCCCCTTGCCAAAGGGGGGGTGGTTTGGCATAGCCAAACCGGGGGGATTCCGCAGGCTTGCAGGTTTCCACATAGGTTTGTACTTTTGGGAAAGTGCCTGCTGTGGAATCCCTCAGTCACGGCGAAGGCCACCGGGGGCTCCCCGGCCGTGCCAGCTCCCTTTAACAAGGGAGCCTTTGGGGTGCAGCGACGAAGCCCCCCTTGCCAAAGGGGGGTGCCTCGGCAACGCCGAGGCGGGGGGATTCCGCAGGCAAAGCCTGCGGAACTTCTTACCTATTCCCTCTTCACTATTCCCTAAAAAACCTTCCCCTTTCCACATGGGCTCGTACTTTGGGAAAGTGCCCCCTGTGAATCCCTCAGTCAAAAATCAAAGATTTTTGCCAGCTCCCACAGGCCGGGAGCCGCGGGCAGTGCCCGCCGGGGTGCCCCCGGTGTCAATTTCGCACGGTAGTCTTCTACGATTCGTTCTTTCCCTGACCCACCCGGTATCGTTACTGCGGTGCAGTAGGTGCACAGCCCAAAGCCCCCCTTGCCAAAGGGGGGTGCCTCGGCAGCGCCGAGGCGGGGGGATTCCTCAGGCTGGCAGGTTTCCACATTGGCTTGTACTTTTGGAAAGTGCCTGCTGTGAATCCCTCAGTCAAAAATCAAAGATTTTTGCCAGCTCCCTTTGGCAAGGGAGCCTTTGGGGTGCAGCGACGAAGCCCCCCTTGCCAAAGGGGGGTGGTTTGGCGAAGCCAAGCCGGGGGGATAAGAGGCTTGCAGGTTTCCACATTGGTCTGTATTTTAGGTGAGTGCCCGCTGTAGAATCCCTCAGTCAAAAATCAGAGATTTTTGCCAGCTCCCTTTGGCAAGGGAGCCTTTTTGTGCCCGGTATCGTTCTATTGTGCAATACCGGGCTTTTTCAGGCTTTCAATCGACAGCGTGGGAAAGAAATCCCCCCAAAAACCACAATTTATAACGGGGGCAGTAGCCAAAACCCACCACCCGAGCCAAAGCGAAGGGTCAATCTCGGTTGGTTCCTCCCGGGGGATTCTTAAGACTAACTATTAAAAGTCAAGTCCTGAAATGAGGAAATTGCAAATCAGTCTCCCCCCGTGAAAACGGCATGACAATTAGAGCGTCGAAGACGGCGCTCTGGCAGGGATATGAGGTTGGAGTCATCAGACTGCTGGGCGGTATGCCTGTCCGGATTTCTCCATGGCGTAAATCAGACGCACCAGCTTCTTGGCAGCGTGGGATATGGCAACATTGTAGTGCTTGCCCTCAGAGCGCTTCTTGGCAAGGTAAGCGGCAAAAATCGGATTCCAGTTACAGACGAACCTGGTGGCATTGAAAATGGCATAGCGTAAATATCTGGAGCCACGCTTTTCCATGTGAGCGTAGCAGTTTTTCATTTGACCGGACTGGTGGACGGATGGAGACAGACCGGCATAGGCCAGGATCTTGTCCGGGGAATCGAAGCAGGAGAAATCTCCCACCTCTGCCAGAATCATGGCACCCATCTGACTGCCGATACCTGGAATAGAGGTAATGGGGGATTGAATCTCATCCATGATGCAATCAATTTCTGCCTCCACCTCCGCAATTTCTTCATCCAGCACGTGAATGAGGGAAATGGTATGCTTCAATTCCAGGGACTTGGCAGGCATAAAGGAGCCAATGGAGTTTCTGGCAATGTTCCGAATCTCAACCGCGTTCTCCCTGCCATAGCGCCCCCTGGAGACCTCATGAAGCAAGTTTTTCAAGCGGGTCAGGTTTGCACCAGCCACCTGCTTTGCCCCCGGAAATTCCCTGAGAAGTGCGTAAACAGAGGCAATATGGAGATTGGGAAACAACTTTTCCAGTTCAGGAAAGAGAATGCAGACCAACCGGGACACGGCGGTTTTCAGCTTTGCACGTTCACGAACTTTGTCAAATCTGTATCTTGTTAGTGACTTTAGCTCTTCGTTGTGATATGATGTACCCGTGTAGGGCTTGAGGTCTACATCAGACAGTAACATAGCTGCGATGGTTCGTGCGTCCACTCGGTCAGTCTTGGTTTTACGAAGGGTCAGACTTTTCCGATAGAGGTTGGTATGCAAAGGATTTATGACAAAGGTGGGTAGACCTTTGTCAAGAAGGAATCCCAAAATGTTGTAGCTGTAATGTCCGGTGGCTTCAAGTCCTACCTTTATTTTGTCTCCGGGCCTGGAGCAGGAGCGGATGGCTTGGAGCAGGTTCCCGAATCCCTCCATGTTGTTGGGGATGGTGAACACATCCGCCAGAACTTCTCCTTCCGAGCTTAGGATAAAGCAGTCATGCTTGTCCTTTGCCACATCGATACCAACGCAAATCATGATTATACCTCCAGAATATATTTTATGATGCTGTATCCACAGAACACTTTACTGTTGTAACCTTGTTCTACATAAACCGTCTGGCGGTATCTAACTGATTAACAAATCTGTAAAGGGCTGTGGTTGGAGCCTTAAGAAAACCGTCTTGCGGTAGGGGGAGACCACCAATCCACAGCATCCTCTACAGTGTAGCATACGTCCTTGCAAAAGGACACTGAAAACTACTACTCTATAATACAAGGGGGGAACAATTCGAGCGGGAGCGAGTTGTTCCCCCCTTGAGCCGGACAACTTTCCATACTTTCTTGCCGGAGCAAGAAAGGAAGGCCCTGCTGGCAAGCACTTGCAGAAAGCCGATTGGAGAACAGACTCAAAGGTTATAACCGTGTGTCGATAACCGCCAGCAAGTACCACTCCCCCAAGCAAACCACAAACACACCCCCCGCTTGCTCCCTCAGTCACCTGCGGTGACAGCTCCCTCCGGTCGGGAGCTATGGGCTGCGCCGCTGTTAGTGGGTGCAAAAATGCCCCGGTTCCCATGGGGGAACCGGGGCGGTTGATGTAGGGTTATCGGTGCTGACCCAAGAAGAACAGGGCCAGGGTGCCGGGGCCGGAGTGGGAGCCGATGACGGCGCCGGTGTAGTAGATGAGCACGTCCTTTACGCCGCACTTCTCCTTCACCTGGGCTTCCAGATACCTGGCGTCCTCCATGCAGTCGCCGTGGCAGATGAACACCGTGTCATTCTCTCCGGGAAGGGCCAGCTCCTGCATCTTCTTCACCAGAGCGTCGATGGAGGCCTTCCGTCCCCGGGCTTTGCTTACGGAAATCAGGTGGCCTTCGTCGTCCATGTGGAGAACCGGCTTAATCTGCATCATGGTGCCAAGCAATGCCGTGGCGGCGCTGATTCTGCCGCCCCGCTTCAGATACATCAGGTCGTCCACCGTGAACCAGTGGCACAGGTGGAATTTGTTTTCCTCGCACCAGTCCCGCAGCTCCTCCAAAGACAGACCCTTTTCCTTCTGCTTGCAGGCGTAGTACACCAGAAGACCCTGGCCCAGAGAGGCGGAGCGGGTGTCCACCACATAGATTTTCCGCTGGGGGAAGGCCTCTGCCAGCTCCCCGGCGGCGATTACCGCACTCTGGTAGGTGGTGCTCAGGCCCGAGGAGAAGGCCAGCACCAGCACGTCCTCCCCTGCCTCCAGAATGGGGCGGATGATGCTCTCCCAATCCTGGGGATTGGCGGCGGAGGTGGTGGCAGGCTCACCTGCCCGGAGTCCGGCATACAGCTCCTTGAGCCAGCTTTCCGTGTAGTGGGTGTGGGTTTCGTTTTTATAGTTCACACTCAGGGGAACGGCGGTCAGCCCCAACTGGGCGTACATTTCCTGGGGGAAGTCGCAGCTGGTATCGGTGACAATACGGTAAGACATAGGCACATCTCCTTAAAAATAATCTTTACATCCCTATTCCCAAAAGGTATAATGGGCTTTATGCAATCATACTCTGTCAGGGGCAGGATTGTCAACCTACTGGAAAGGAACACAGCCCTATCCCCTGTAGAACCCGGACTCTACCTGTGGTAGAGCCGGTTATTTTCTTTGGTTTGGAGGCGAAAAACCATGACAAAGCTTCTGCTTCGTCTGTTCGTGAAGGATTACAGCCAAAAGGACAACCCCCAGGTCCGCACCCGGGTGGGAAAGCTGTCGGGAGGCGTGGGTATTTTCTGCAACCTGCTTCTGTGCGCAGGAAAGCTCCTTGCCGGCACCCTCTCCGGCTCCGTGGCCATTACCGCCGATGCCGTGAACAACCTGTCCGACGCCAGCAGCTCCATTGTCACGCTGGTGGGCTTCCGGCTGGCAGAGCGTCCGGCGGACGAGGATCACCCCTACGGCCATGCCCGGTTTGAGTATCTGTCCGGCCTGGCGGTGGCGGCGCTGATTATCCTCATCGGCTTTGAGCTGGCCAAGACCTCTCTGGAAAAAATCATCAACCCGGCGGCGGTGGACTTCTCCCTGCCGGTGGCCCTGGTGCTGATTGGATCTGTGGCGGTGAAGCTGTGGATGATGCTCTTTAACCGGAAGCTGGGAAAATACATAAACTCCGGCACCCTCCTGGCCACCGCAGCGGACAGCCGCAACGATGTGATCACCACCTCTGTCGTCCTGGCTGCCGGGGTGATTCAGTGGCTCACCCGGTGGCAGATTGACGGCTATATGGGCTTTCTGGTGGCCCTTTTCATCCTTTACAGCGGCATCGGCATCGCCAAGGATACCATCAGCCCCCTGCTGGGCGAGGCTGCCAGCCCGGAGCTGCGGCAGACCATTGTGGATTTGGTGAGCAGCGACCCCTGGGTGCTGGGCTACCATGACCTGATGGTCCATGACTACGGCCCCGGCCAGCGGTTTGCCAGCCTCCATGTGGAGATGGACAGCAGCCGGGAGCCTCTGGCCTGCCACGAGCGGATTGACAATCTGGAGCGGCGGTGCCTTCGGGAGCACAATGTCCACCTGGTGATTCACTACGACCCGGTGGTGGTGGGGGACTCCCGGGTGGACGGCCTGCAACAGCAGGTGCAGAGCATCCTCACGGGCATTGACCCCCGCCTGTCCATCCACGATTTCCGGGTGGTGTTCGGCAACGACCACACCAACGTGATTTTCGATATGGAGGTGCCTGCCTCCCTGAAAAATCAGGAAAAAGCTCTGAAAAAGCAGGTGGAGCAGGGGTTAACCCAGGCAAATGGGGAAACCTATTATGCAGTCATCACCTTTGACCAGGGAGCTTTTCAGTGAGGGCGCTTCCCCAGCCACAGCCGGGGAAAGCTGCCGATGAGCAGGCAGCTCCACAGAAACAGGCTTAAAAACCAGTACTGACCGCAAAACATCGGGGCGGAGACCAACATGAGAAGCTCCGTCAGCACCGTCCCCACCTGGGCGGAGGCGTTTACGGACAATATGCTGGCCACAAGAAAAACGAGGGTCAGCACCAGTGAGCACAGGCAGATGACCCGCAGCCGCAGAAGCCCCTTTTTATCCCCGGTCTTTACCGCATCGGCAAGCAGCAGCACCCCCGGCACAAAGAACAAAAGGCTGATGGCTACCAGAACCGCCTTGCCAAAGCCGGCAGGCTCCTGTATGGTGCCCAGTCCCACGCACAGGATATACAGGCAGCCCCAGGAAGCATACAAGATTTTTTCACGCATACAATGGTTACTCCTTTGGGAAGATAACCCTTATTTTACCGGAAAAACCCTCTTTTGGCAAGGGGAATATCCGGCAGAAAAAAAGCTGGACAGTCCGGGATTATCCTGATATAATATGGTAATAAATGATAGAAAGGGGCGTATTTCCCCATGAAATGTCCATTTTGCGGCGACCTTGACAGCAAGGTCATCGACTCCCGCCATTCCGACGACGGCCTGAGCATCCGCCGCCGCCGGGAGTGCCTTCGCTGCCAGCGCCGGTTTACCACCTACGAGAGTGTGGAAGTGCTGCCCATTATTGTGGTGAAGCGGGACGGCTCCCGCCAGGCCTTTGACCGGAACAAGATTCTCAACTCCATGGTCCGGGCCTTCGACAAGCGGAAGGTGGAGATTTCCCAGCTGGAGAGGATTGCCACAGAGATTGAACAGACCCTCCAGAACACCCTGGAGCGGGAGGTCAGCACCGACCGGATCGGTGAGATGGTCATGGCCCGGATCAAGCCCCTGGACGAGGTGGCCTACATCCGCTTTGCCTCCGTGTACCGCCGGTTTCAGGATGTGGGAAGCTTCATCCACGAAATCAATCAATTCCTGGAGGAAAAATAAGGAGATAACCGTTTATGGACAAGCTCTTGTCTTTGTTTGACAATTTTGACCTGGCAAAGCTGCTGCCGGACCTGCAAAAGGTATTTTCCGACATCCGCACCTGGGCCGGGCTTCTGGTGCTGGTTGGGCCGCTGGTGCTGCTGGGGGTGGGCCTGTACTATATGTTCCTTACCCCCAAGGAGGCCAATCACCGCACCGGCTTCCGCACCCCCTTCGGTATGGGCAGCGTCTCCGCCTGGCGGTTTACCCAGCGGATTGCCGGCCTGGTCTATGCGGGCCTGGGGCTGATTCTTCTGATTGTGATGCTGATCTGGAAGGCCTCCTGGGGCGGTCTGGACATCATTCCCTATGTGACCAAGGCGGTAACCGCCCTGATTGTCCAGGGTGTGCTGGTGGCCCTGGCCTGGCTGGGCCTGAACATTGTTCCGGCGGTGTTCTTCAAGTGGAACGGCGAGCCCCGGCGGGAGCTGCCGGAGCGGAAAATGCCTGCGATTCCGCGGCAGAAAAAGCCCCGGCCCCAAGAGCCGGAGGAAATCCCGGTGGAAGAGAATCCGGAGGAATACACTTATTTTCAGGAGGAAACCCCTGAGGAGCAGCCCCCCATGGAATAAAAATAACCCCGGAAGGCACAGCCTTCCGGGGTTTCAGACTGCCAATAAAGTCCCAAACCGGCAAAAGCAAGAGGAAATTGGCATTTTTTCCTTTTTGGCGGATTGGCTGGGAAACTGGGTTTGATTTTCTCTATAAATGCCAAAGAGTTGTTGCTGCGCAACTGCTTTTGCCTTACAGCGCAAACGCCGCCCTACCGTACCCTATGTACGCCGACGGGCGGCGTTTGCTTGTCTTTGTGCCTTTTTTGATACGCTGTAACCCCGGAAGGCACAGCCTTCCGGGGTTTGCTTTCAGTTGACGAAGAGAGACGCCCGCTTATTATAGTAAATCCGATTGCACACCACGGCAACGACACAGCCCACAAGACCGGCAATGGTGCCGGAGGAGAAGGATTCTTCCAGCAGACCGGGGACATCCACAACTGCATTTACCGCAATGGGGTAAAACAGAGACAGGAGGGCATTGTAGACATACAGCGCAGTGAGCCAATCGGATGCACCACGCTTGAAGCCTGCCAGCTTCTGGCGGGTAATGATTGCCAGGGCCACACCTGCCAGACAAAGGATACCCATCACCGTATCCACGGTTTTCAGCTTGGGCATCATTGCGTACACCATGTCCTCATATCCCTGGTAGTGAGAGCCGGAAAATACCATGATAGCGTTTCCGGCAGCAGCCAGAGCCGTCAAAAACAGAAAACAGTAGATGAGCGCCTTGTGCCACTTCATGGGATAGGGTTCTGCCTGGGATGCGTAGTTCTGCTGGGGTGCGTAATTCTGCTGAGGCGTGTAATTTTGCTGGGGTGCATAATTCTGCTGCCCGCCGCCATCCTGGACCACGGGAGCGCCGCACTTGCTGCAAAAAGCTGCTCCGGGGGTGACTTCGGCACCGCATCGATTACAAAACATGAATATACCTCCCTTTTCTTTTTGTGGGCAATTAATAAATCCCTGCTTTGAGTTTACAATGTATTCACGATTTTGTAAAGTATTTTCTTATGCAATTTTTCTCATTGGGGAATTTAAGGAAACTCTGAATAAATAGGCAAGAGCTGGCAGCGAGAGATTTTTTGTCAGACAAAAGAATGGAAAACAGGGGAATACTGTATGTATTTCCTGTTTTTCATTCTGCATGGCTGGCGAAAAAGATAAGCTTTCCAGCCGCAGACGATTTGTTCAGAGGTTCCTTAGTCTGTCCGGCAGGCTTCCTGCTCCGGGGCGGCGGTGCCGCAGGTTTTCTCCAGGAGCCGGGCCAGGCGGGGGCGGTTATACCGCTGAATCAGGATGAAGGGCAGGTTCCCCAGGATGTTCAGGCACACCACTGCCAAGCCCCCCACGGAGGGCCACAGGGTCAGGCAGTGCAATCCTGCCACGCAAAGGAGCCAGTGGGTCAGCTCCGCCACGCAGGTCTCCCGGAGCATCTGGGGCAGGCGGGTCTTGTAGTCCCCGGCGATTTTCTTGGCGGGCATGGTGCCCGGGAGAATCCGGCTCATGTCCGGCAGCTTCTTCTGCCAGTACCGGATGCCCAGCTTCTCGTAGAGCTTTCCCTGCCGTTCAAAGCCGTAGGCGGCAAAGGGGGCCTTGTCCCAGTGGAACCAGGCCTTGGGCACAATCCGCCCCAGCACAAAGGATGCCCCTCCAATCAGGACAATATAGCAGGCACAGCTTAAAAATTCCATCATATCTTTCTCATTTCTTCAAAAACAGTACCCCCAGGCAGTTGGGGCCGCAGTGGCAGGAGATGGTGCTGCCTGCCCGGGTGATGAGCACCTCCCGGAAGGGCTGCAGCTGGGTTGCCAGCTTTCGCACCTGCTCCAGCAGGGCCTCCGGCACCCCGGAGTGGGTGATGATCAGCCGCCGGGTGTCCACGTCGGTGCGGCCTTCCAGCCGTCCCCGGACGTAGTCCAGCACGGTCTTTTCCATGGAGCCCCGGTACTTTTTGCCCACGTGCATGGAGCCTTCCTCCAGCACAATTTCCGGGCGGATTTTCATCAGGTTGGCCCCGAACACCGCCACGCCGGAGCAGCGGCCGCCCTTGTGGAGGTACTGGAGGGTCTGGATGATGAAGCTGGCGTCCACCTTCTCCCGAAGTTGCTCCAGCTCCCGGGCAATCTCAGCGCCGGACATCCCCTGCTGGGCCATCTGGCAGGCAAGAAGCACCAGGTGGCCGGAGCCGGTGGAAAGGCTCTTGCTGTCCACCACGTAGACGTTCCCCACCTCTTCGGCGGCGATGCAGGCGCTCTGGTGGCTGGTGGAGAGCTTATCCGACAGGTTGATATGGACTACCTCGTAGCCCTCTTTCACCCACTTGGAAAATTCCTCCTGGTAGTCACCCAGGGAGATGGCGCAGGTTTTGGGAAGGGAACCGGTTTTTTCCACGTAATCGTACAGCTCGTCAGCCTGGACGTTCACCCCGTCCAGCCGGAAGTCATCCCCCAGGCTCACTCCCAGGGATAGCACCGATACCTGATTCTTCTGGTACAGCTCCCGGGTGAGGTCACAGGTGGAGTCGCAGGTAATTTTCACCTTGGCCATGATACAGCCCTCCATTTTTTCCATTTTCCCAAGATTCTACCAGAAGAAACTCAACAAACCCTCAATTCCCGTTGAACTTGCGGGGCGGGCAGTGCCCGCTGACAATTTCGCACGGGAATCTTCTGCGAATCGTTACTGCCCCTCCAGTGCCCGGTATCGGCGGCTTGCCACCGAACTTTTTCACTATTCACTAAAAACGCCCGGTATCGTTACTTTGCAGAAGGCTTGGTTTCATACCTCCCTCCGGGAGGGAGGTGGCTTGGGGCGCAGCCCCAAGACGGAGGGAGCCAGCGGGCGCAAAGGCGATTGGACGGCCGGAGGTGGTACCTCCCCAGGTCTGTCAGGTTTTTGGCTTCGATCATACGAAGGCATCCTGTAAAATTGGCACAGGGAATCGGTAATTATGAGCAAGTACAAACCCATAAGCAAACCACAACCACACCGCCCGCTGGCTCCCTCAGTCACCTGCGGTGACAGCTCCCTCCCGGAGGGAGCTATGGGGCTTGTGCCTTGCCACATTGGCGTGTTGCTTATGGGAAAGTGCCAACTGTGAATCCCTCAGTCACGGCTGCGCCGTGCCAGCTCCCTTTGGCAAGGGAGCCTTTTTGCGCCCGGTATCGTTCTATGGTGCGATACCGGGCTTTTTCTATCTTTCAATCGACAGCGTGGGATAGAAACCCAAATAAAATATACATACCCAAACGGGGGCAGGGGCTGAAACTTAGAACCCGAGCCAAAGCGAAGGGTCAATCCCGGATGGTTCCACCCGGGGGATTCTTAAGGGGGGAACAATTCGAGCGGGAGCGAGTTGTTCCCCCCTTAAGCCGGCTTCTTTGCTTCCTTTCTTGCCGGAGCAAGAAAGGAAGGCCCCGCTGGCAAGCGCTTGCAGAAAGCCGATTGGAGAACAGACGAAAAGGTTATAACCGGGTGTCGATAACCACCAGCAGGTACCAACCCATCTGCAAACCGCCAGCTTACTCCCCGCTGGCTCCCTCAGTCACCTGCGGTGACAGCTCCCTCCCGGAGGGAGCTATAAGCCTGTGCCATTTCACATTGGCTTGTGCATTTGGGAAAGTGCCAGCTGTGAATCCCTCAGTCACGGCGAAGGCCACCGGGGGCTCCCCGGCCGTGCCAGCTCCCTCCCGGAGGGAGCTATGGGGCTTGTGCTTTGCTGCTCTCTGGGTGTAAGTTATGGGCAGCTGGTTGCGAGGTTACGGAGATAGAATAGGGGGGCCGAAATATACCCCACCCCGGCAGGCCCTGGGAGGGTGCCGGGGTGGGGTATATGGGGCTTAGTCCGCAGTAGGTTCTGCGGGGGTGTGGAGGCGGACCAGGGCTTCTGCTGCCTGGTGGTTCCGGATTTTGGTCACCTGGATGGTAAGGCCGGCGGTTTCCACCTCCAGGGTGGTTCCGTCCTCGGGGATGGTGTCTATGGCGCCGAACACCAGACCGTTGAAGGTGTCGAAGCTCTGGCAGGGGAGGGGAACGCCCAGGGCCTGGGCCACATCCTCCAGGGGGGCATCTCCCCGGATTTTCCAGGTCTCCCCCTCCAGCTTCTCAATCATAGCAGGGGCGTTCTGATCGCAGCCTTCTTCTCCTAAGTCGCCCACCAGCTGCTCCACCAGGTCGTTGATGGTGACAATGCCGGTCATGCCGCCGTATTCGTCCAACGCCACCGCCAGGGGGTGGTTGCCGCTGCGCATATTCTGAAACAGCACATCCGCCTTCACGCTGTCGGGGACGAAATAGGGCTGCTCCACCGCCTGGGCCATGACGGCCTCCCGGCTCCGGTCTGTCAGCCGGAAGTAGTCCTTGGCGTTGAGAATGCCCACCACATCGTCGGCAGACTCTCCGCACACCGGGTACCGGGTGTGGCGGCTGGTATGAATGGTGGCCTCCCAGCTCTCCATGGGCTCCTCCAGCCACAGGATTGTCAGCTCTGTGCGGTGGGTGGCAATCTCCCCGGCGGTGAGGTCGTCAAACTCAAAGACATTCTGAATGAAGGCATTTTCCTCCTGGTCGATGGTACCCTTCTGGGTTCCCATGTCCGCCATCATCCGAATCTCCTCCTCGCTGACAGACTCCTCCTCGGCGTTGGGGTCAATGCCCAGGAGCCGGAGGACGCCGTTGGTGGAGACGGTCAGGAGCCACACAATGGGGGCAAAAATCCGGGAAATGGCAGACACCAGTCCGGAAATCCCCAGAGCCAGGGCTTCCGCCTTCCGCATGGCCAGCCGCTTGGGCACCAGCTCGCCGAAAATCAGGGTGAAGTAGGACAGCACCAGGGTGATAACCACCACGGCGATGGCGTCCAGGGTGGAAGCAGACACGGAGACACCCAGACTGAGGAGCCAATCCACCAGCCGGTCAGAGAAATTCTCCGCCGCAAAGGCGCTTCCCAGGAAGCCGGACAGGGTAATGGCTACCTGGATGGTTGCCAGAAAACGGGCAGGCTGGCTGGTAAGCCGGGCCAGGCGCACCGCCCGCTTATCGCCGTCGGCGGCCATTTTTGCCAGCTTGGCATCGTTAATGGAAATCACGGCAATCTCTGCACAGGCAAAGACCGCGTTGAGCAGGATCAAAACCACCTGCAGTAAAATCATTGATAATATGGAATTATCCAAAGTAAGTTCCTCCCGGTAATAAAAATCAGAATCAGAATGAAAGCCGCAGTCCGGCGGCTTATTTCCGGGGATGGGCATGAAGCCGCATCCAATCCTGGATACCGGGGCGTATCGGAAGGGTGGCGGGGGTGCTACTGTCTCCGTCGTCCATAACTGAGAAGTTTCTCCTTTCCTCATTTTGACAATATCCTATCAGATAAACCCTGCCTTGTCAACAGAAGGGGAGGGAAAATTTTTCTGAAAAGAGGAAAATGCTCTTGACAGAAAAAGATGGGTGTGCTATAATACGCAAAAATTGAATCGCTCAGATAGAGGCGCGGGATTCATCAGTACCGCGGGGCAAGGCCAGGCAGCCGCTCCGGGGGAAAGGGGATACCGCCGAAGGGAAGCTGCAGGCCTGCTGCGCTTTGCCTGGGCCGTCAGAGAATATCTGCCGGACTGTCACAGTTTTGTGAAGCGCTATCGATTGCAGTGATGACCGGAGCTTTTCTCCTCGTGTTTTTCGGTTTTGTAACTGACGGATCGCTTGACAAGGCGATCCGATTTTTTGTGTTATACGGAAACTCCGGAAAAATCCCCTGCGGCTGGATGGCGGATCTTTTCCGCCAGTCATGCAGGATGAAAAATTGGAAATACATAAAGTATTCCTCAATTTTCCATCCTTTTGCCTGACGAAAAATCTCTCGCCCCCAGCTCTTGTGGATTTCTCCGGAGCTTCCGTGGGGAAACTCCAGATAAAACCCGGAGCTTCCGTGGGAAAACTCCTAAAATCCCGGAGCTTCCCAAGAGAGACCGAAAAAGGAAAAAGGAAAGGTGAAAAGTTATGAAGAGATTGTTTTGTTTGATGTTGGCCCTTTTGATGGTGTTTACCCTGGCGGCCTGCGGCGGCGGTGAGGAGGAGACCACCGCTCCTTCCGGGGAGGGCTCTGCCATTCCCGGCCTGGAGGACGGGGTGCTGACTGTGGGCATGGAGTGTGTCTACGCTCCCTACAACTGGACCCAGATGGACGATTCCAACGGCGCTGTGCCCATCGTGAACCAGCCCGGTGCTTACGCCAACGGCTACGATGTGATGATGGCCAGGAAGTTCTGCGAGCAGTACGGCTGGGAGCTGGAGGTCATGGCTCTGGAGTGGGGCGGCCTCTCCGCAGCTCTGAAGGCCGGCACCATCGATGCCGCCATTGCCGGACAGTCCATGACCGAGGAGCGTCTGGCTGAGGTGGATATGGCTGGCCCCTACTACTACGCCTCCATCGTCTGCGTCACCAAGAAGGATTCCCCCCTGGCTTCCGCCACCGGCATTTCCCAGCTCACCGGCACCTGCACCGCTCAGCAGGCTACCATCTGGTATGAGTCCTGCCTGCCCCAGATTCCCGGTGCTGAGATTATGCCCCAGTCCGACGACGCCCCTGCCATGATCATGGCTGTGGAGAGCGGCACCGTGGACTTCATCTGCACCGATATGCCCACTGCCCGGGGCGCCTGCGCTACCTATGACGATCTGGTGATTCTGGACTTCTCCGGCACCGACGACAATTTCGTGGTTCCCGAAGGGGAAATCAACATCGGCATCTCCGTGGTCAAGGGCAACACCCAGCTGAAGGAGGCTTTCGACGCCGTCCTCAGCCAGATGACCGAGGATGACTTTACTGCGCTGATGGATGAGGCCATCTCCATTCAGCCCAAGGTCTGATAAACAGGAAGGAGCCTATTGACGGGCATGGATAAATTTGCAGAGTTGGCAGAGGACATTGGGAAGCTGCTGGTAAACTACTGGCCCCTGTACCTCTCCGGTATCGAAAAGACCATCATTCTGGCGCTGGTTGCCACCGCCATCGGCTGTGTCATCGGCCTGGTGTGCGGCATTCTCAACACCATTCCCTGCCGGCCCCAGGATAAGCTGTGGAAGCGGTGCCTGGTGCGGCTGATCCGGGGCATTGTCCGGGTGTATGTGGAAGTGTTCCGGGGCACCCCTATGATTTTGCAGGCGGTGTTCATCTTCTACGGACTGTCCTACTTCACCGACGGGAAAATCGCCTTCAAGGGTCTGGAGGGCATCTGGCAGGCATCCATCATCGTGGTGTCCATCAACACCGGCGCTTACATGGCAGAGTCTGTCCGGGGCGGCATTATCTCCATCGACCCGGGCCAGACGGAAGGTGCCAAGGCCATCGGCATGACCCATGTCCAGACCATGACGGCGGTGATTCTCCCCCAGGCCCTGCGGAACATCATTCCCCAGATCGGCAACAACCTGATCATCAACATCAAGGACACCTCCGTCATGTCCGTCATCGGCTTTATTGAGTTCTTCGGCGCCCACAACAGCATCGTGGGTCTGAACCTTCTGTACTTCCCCTCTGCGGTGATTGAAATGGTGGGCTACCTGACCCTGACCCTCATTGCCTCCGTGATTCTGCGGTTTGTGGAGAAGCGGATGGACGGCTCTGACCACTACGAGCTGGTGCAGGTTGACAGCCTGACCCTCACCGCCGGTACTTACAACCACCCCAAGCGGGGCAGCAACTTCGATGAGCGGAGCAAGGAATTTGCCGGGGAGAAGTCCCGGAAGAAAGGAAAGGGCTGATATGGAAATTTTACAGGTTCGGCATCTTTCCAAGTCCTTCGGAGACCACCAGGTGCTGAAAGACATTGATTTTACCGTAAACAAGGGGGACGTGACCTCCATTCTGGGCGCTTCCGGCTCCGGCAAATCCACTTTGCTTCGGTGCATTAACCTGCTGGAGACCCCCACCGCCGGGGAGATTTTCTACCACGGCGAGGACGTAAGCACCATGAACCCGGCTCAGTACCGCTCCCATGTGGGGATGGTTTTCCAGTCCTTTAACCTCTTTGCCAATATGTCCGTGCTGAAAAACTGCATGGTAGGCCAGATGAAGGTGCTGAAAAAGAGCAGGGAAGAGGCGGAGAAAACCGCCCTTTACTACCTGGATAAGGTGGGCATGACCCCCTACATCCACGCCAAGCCCCGGCATATCTCCGGCGGTCAGAAGCAGCGGGTGGCCATCGCCCGGGCTCTGGCCATGAACCCGGAGGTGCTCCTCTTTGACGAGCCCACCTCCGCCCTGGACCCGGAGATGGTGGGAGAGGTGCTCTCCGTCATGCAGGAGCTGGCCAGGGAGGGCATGACCATGCTGGTGGTCACCCACGAGATGGCCTTCGCCCGGGATGTGAGCAGCCGGGTGGTGTTCATGAACGACGGGGTAATCTGCGAACAGGGAACCCCCCAGGAGATTTTCGAAAATCCCCGGAAACAGCCCACCCGGGACTTTTTGGCCCGGTTCCGGCAGGCTTAAAACTGACACGGCAGCGGCCGGGGTGCCCCCGGTGGCAATGCGCACGGTAGCCTTCTGCGAATCGTTACTGCCCCTCCAGTGCCCGGTAACGGCGGCGAGCCGCCGCTGACAATGCGCACGATAGCTTTCAGCGATTCGTTACTTCCCTGACCCGCCCGGTATCGGCGGCCTGCCCAAAGCCCCCCTTGTCAAAGGGGGGTGCCTCGGCTTGCCGAGGCGGGGGGATTCCGTGGCCAAAGCCACGGACTTCTTCCCTATTCCCTCTTCACTATTCACTAAAAAACCTTCCCCTTTTCACATAGGTTTGTACTTTGAAGAAGTGCCAACTGTGAATCCCTCAGTCACGGCTACGCCGTGCCAGCTCCCTTTGGCAAGGGAGCCTCCGGCGTGCCGCCGGTGGCAATGCGCACGGTAGCCTTCTGCCAATCGTTACTGCCCCTCCAGTGCCCGGTAACGTTACCTGGTTGAAAAAAACGCACAGACCAAAGCCCCCCTTGCCAAAGGGGGGTGCCTCGGCTTGCCGAGGCGGGGGGATTCCGTGGCCAAAGCCACGGACTTCTTCCCTATTCCCTATTCACTTTTCCCTAAAAAACCTTTCCACATTGGATTTTTAGGAATGATAAGTGCCAACTGTGAATCCCTCAGTCGCCTTTTTGGGTGTAAACTACGACTCCATGAAATGCCCCGGCAGGATTTTCCTGCCGGGGTTTGTCAGTTGTTTTTGCTGCTTTTTCCGAAGGGTACAAAGAAGAACAGGGAAAATAGGGACAGAATCCGGCACAGGCCGGGGTTATTCACCGCCAGATTCAAAGGGTAGGAAAGGCTTACAGGCCACTGCCACAGAAAGGAGAGGTATCCCCAGAGGGTGGAGCTGTTCAGGCTGGGGAGGCACAGCTCCAGAATGATGGGGACGAGGTAAGCCCCCAGGGTAATCCCGGCGGAGAGGGCGATGTCCTTTCGCTTCATCTGGGTAAAGCATCCGGCGAACAGCAGGTAAAACACCACAAAGCACAGGGTGCGCCATAGGGCGTAGCCGGTCACATCCACCGGGTTGATTTCCAGCAGCCGGGTGGTGAGGGTAATCAGCAGCCCTGATGTCAGGGCGGCAGAGGGGACGCTGGTGAGGGCCTTCCCGTGCCATTTCACGTTCCATTGGAAAATACCGGTGCGTTCCTCCATGGTTATCCTCCTTTTTCGGGTTATTCTCTGGAAGAGAATTTGGCGATTCCCTGGGAATCCTCCACATAAATGAAGGCGGGATTGTTTTCATCGGCATAGATGCCGGCTCCCACTTCCACCAGGCCACTGCACCAATCCTCCTGGGGCGGGGCGAGGTCGCTCCTCTGGGCTACGGTTCCTGCCAGAGAGAAGGTGGGGGGGATGGTTTCGTCAAATCCTGTGGCCTGGTAGTAGTACAGGGTTCCCTGATACATGACCTGGGGCTGATGCACGCCGGCGGTGTAGCCGGTGGGCTGGGTTTCCTGGGAGGTTCCTCCGCCGCAGCCGGAGAAAAGCAGCACCACCGCCAGCAGAAGGGGGATACATTTTTTCACCATTTTACGTTGCTCCTTTCCCGAGGGGAAATTCCCGGTTTTTCAAATCGCAGCCGCAGCAGGGGCAAACCCCCAGGTGCCGGAGGCTCAGCCGCTCATCCAGCTGCCGGCGGCAGTCCGGGCAGCGGTACAGCCCGATGGATAAAGCAAGGGACAGCACCAGCACGCCCACGCCCCAGAGAAACTGCCCCAGGGCAATCAGGGTCACGCTGGCAAGAAGCAGAAGCGCACTTCCGGCTCTTGCCAGGGACAAAAAGGAAAGGTAATTGTGTTTCATGGCGCACCTCCTATGGGTTGTTCCGGAAGGGACGCTGGATTCGGGTCTGGCCGGATTCTGCCAGGTATTCAACCAGGGTATCCCGTTGGGGGAAATACACCAGCCGGAGCGCAAGGCTTCCGTCCTCCCCATAGGTCAAATCCACTTCTTCCCCTTCGGTTCCCTCGTAGCGAAGGTTCAGGCTCCGGATGCCCTCCGCCTCCCGAAGCTCCACGCTGAGAATCTCCCGGCACCGGGGGAAGGCGGCGTTCAGGCTGTCCTGGGGGGTATAGGTATGAAAAACGATTCCCCCTGCCTGGGATTGCTCCTTTGTATCCGTGCACTGGGAGAGGATGTAGGAGAAGGCGGAGCTTTCCCCCTGGGGCAGGGTGATGTCATAGACCCGGTAGGCCTCCGCCTCCCGGTCAGACAGCACCCGGTTCACCGGGCCATAGGTAAGGAAGGCCCACACACCCACAATCAAAAGAAGCACCACCACACCGGCAATGAGCCACCACTTTTTCTGACTTTTCACGGAAATTCCTCCTTTCCGTACCCGGCACCAATCCCCGGGAGGGGGCTGGCACCATCTGCAAGACGACAGGGAGTTTTTTGGGGGTTTCTAAGTCAAATGTATAATAAAAACCATGATAAGTCAATGGGATTTATGCATATTTTATGTTTCTGGGGCGGAAACGCAAAAGCCAAAGGTCTGCACCAAAGGCTCCCTTGCGAAAGGGAGCTGGCACGGCGTAGCCGTGACTGAGGGATTCACAGGGGGCATTTTCCAAAAGTACCAACCTATGTGGAAAGGGGAAGGTTTTTTAGTGAATAGTGAAGAGGGAATAGGTAAGAAGTTCCGCAGGCTTTGCCTGCGGAATCCCCCCGGTTTGGCTTCGCCAAACCACCCCCCTTTGGCAAGGGGGGCTTTGGTCTGTGCGTTTTTTTCAACCAGGTAACGTTACCGGGCTTTGGAGGGGCAGTAACGATTTGCTGAAGATTCCCGTGGGAAATTGGCTGCGGCCACTGGCCGCCGAAATTGTCAGCGGCGACTCGCCGTCGGGGGCATCCTGGCAGAACGGTTACGGTTCCAGTTTCTTACCCTTACATTATACACCATCCATCTTAAAAAATCTTCCCGAAAAATTCCCACCTGATGATTCCGGGAAAAATCCTTTCTCCCTTTTCTTATTTCTTACTTATTATTATTCTTATTATGATTAGGGGTCGGTTTTCCGACCTTCACCTGAGGGTTTTCCGACCGAATGGTCAGTCGGTTTTCCGACTTACCATTCAGGCGGTTTTCCGGCTGAATGGTTTCGTTCAGAATTGACAGGATTTCCTTTCTGTGGTATATTCACTTTGAAGATTATGCCAAAAGGGAGGCGCAAATCATGGGTAAGAAAGTAATATCGGGAATCATCTTCTTTGTGCTGGTGGCGGCGGTTGCCGGCGGGATGCTGTTTCTGGACAAGCAGAAGGAGCAGGAGCAGATGGGGGCGCTGTGCGGCGTCTGGGAGATGGAGGTGTCCGTCCCCCGGGAGGATGTCCGCTCCCTTCTGGAAAACAACGACTTCTATGACGAGGAAATCACCCTGGCGGATTTGGGCACCCTGTCCTACCTGCAGACTGTGACCTTCCGGGAGGATGGGACGTACAGCTTCAACGTGGACAAGGAGGCCTCCCAGGCACTGATAGATGCGTTTTTCCGGGGGATGTTCCAGAAGCTCTTTGCCGGTCGGGAGACCCTGAATGAGGTTTACGGCGTGGATTTCGGGCAGATGGATGAGGCCCAGTTCCGGCAGTTCTATGCGGAGCTCTACGAAACCCAGGATTTTGAAGCCCTCATCGCCCTGTTTGCCGAAAATACCCTGGATCTGGAGGGCATGCAGGAGCTGGAGACGGGCAGCTTCAAGCTGAAGAACGGGAAAATCGACTTCGTCACCTCCAGCATCGACCAGGAGGGTGTGGCGGATTACACCATCGACGCTGACAAGCTGACCATCGAGTACATAGACGGGGTGGAGGAGTACACCCGGGTCAAGTAAACCATAGGCCCGTTGCAAACGCGCATTTTGCAACGGGCCCATTTTTACGCACCGCACCCCATAGCTCCCGACGGTCGGGAGCTGGCGCCGGAGGCGTCTGAGGGATTCACAGTGGGGGCTTTCCGATAGAACAAGCCCATGTGGAAGCCTGCCAGCCTTTTATCCCCCCGCCTCGGCGTTGCCGAGGCACCCCCACAATGGCCAGGGGGGCTTTGGTCTATGCTTCTATTTCCACCGCAGTAGCAAGACCGGGCTTTTTTAGGGAATAGTGAAAAGTGAATAGGGAATAAGTTCCGTGGCTTTGGCCACGGAATCCCCCCGGTTTTGCCGGAGGCAAAACCACCCCCACAATGGCCAGGGGGGCTTTCAGTGGGGGGCGCAAAAGGGCCTGCTGCAAAACCTTCCGGTTGCAACAGGCCCGATGTTTTATACGCCCAGGATGGTCTGGGCGAAGAGGAAGTACACCAGCAGGGACAGAGCGTCCACGATGGAGGTGATGAAGGGGCTGGCCATGACTGCCGGGTCTAAGTGGACGGCCTTGGCGGCCATGGGGAGGACGGCGCCTACAATCTTGGCGCACACCACCGTCACCAGCAGGGCCAGGCACACCACCAAATCCACCATCAGGGTAATGTCCTCGTTCCCCAGGAGCAGGTGGTCCACCAGCCAGATTTTGCCGAAGCACACGATGCTCAGAGCCACGCCGCACAGCACGGCGGTGCGGATTTCCTTCCACACCACCCGCAGAAGGTCGGAGAACTTCAGCTCTCCCAGGCTCAGGGCTCGGATGATGGTGACGGAGGACTGGGAGCCGGAGTTGCCGCCGGTGCCCATGAGCATGGGGATGAAGGCGGTCAGGGCTGCCTGGGCTGCCAGGGCGTCCTCAAAGGAGGTGATGATCATGCCGGTGAAGGTGGCAGAGACCATGAGGAGCAGCAGCCAGGGAATCCGGTTTTTGAACAGCTCCCAGGCGGAGCTTTTGAGGTAGGGCCGCTCCGAGGGGAGCATACCGGCCATGATCTCCATGTCCTCGGTGGTCTCCTCTTCGATGACGTCCATGGCGTCGTCGAAGGTGACGATGCCCACCATCCGGTTCTCGTTGTCCACCACCGGCAGGGCCAGGAAGTTGTACTTGGAGAACATCCGGGCCACTTCCTCCTGGTCGGTGTGGGTGCTGACGTAGATGAAGTTGGTAAGCATGATATCCTGCACCAGGGTCTCATCGTCCTCCGCCAGGAGCAGGTCCTTCACGGTGACAATGCCCAGGAGCTTCCGGTCCTGGGTGACGTAGCAGGTGTAGATGGTTTCCTTGTCGATACCCTGGCGGCGAATCCGCAGGATGCTCTCCTCCACCGTCATGGTGGGGCGCAGGGACACGTACTCCGTGGTCATCATGGCTCCGGCGGAGTACTCCGGGTATCGTAATATCTGGTTGATGGACTGGCGCATCTCCGGGTCGGCGTGCTTGAGGATACGCTTGACCACATTGGCGGGCATCTCCTCCACCAGGTCGGCGGCGTCGTCCACGTACAGCTCGTCCAGAACCTCTTTCAGCTCGTTGTCGGAGAAGCCCTGAATCAGCAGTTCCTGCTCCTCAGGCTCCATCTCCACAAAGGTCTCCGCCGCCAGCTCCTTGGGAAGCAGGCGGAAAAGCAGGGGGATTTTCTCCTCCTCCAGGGTCTGGAACAGGGCGGCCACGTCTGCCGGATTCATTACCACCAGCAGGTCTTTCAGCGCCTGGTACTTCTTCTCCTCCAGCATCCTCCGCAGAGCCTTTTCCACGATTTCAAACCGTTCTGCCATGGCCATCCTCCTCTCAACAGTATTATTTTAGCCCCGGGGCAACCCCCTGTCAAGCCTTAGTCTCAGGGTTTTCCCGGGCTGGCAGAAAAAATAATAATTCATAAATTTGTCGAATTTTGTTTTCAATTCTTCCATACGCCGTTCAAAAGCTCCCCTTATGATATGAGCATGAAGGTTGTGGAAGCCGTGAGCCACCTCCTTCAATCCGTAAATCCTCTTTTCTACCTCTCTTCTTTTAATCCCATGTGAAAAACCCCGCTGACCCCAGCGGGGTTTTTCCATGCGCCGGGGTGCCCCCGGGGGCAATTTCGCACGGTGGCCTTCAGCGAATCGTTACTGCCCCTCCAGTGCCCGGTAACGTTACAGGGTGGAAATCGAGGCAGCGCACCAAAGCCCCCCTTGCCAAAGGGGGGTGCCTCGGCAACGCCGAGGCGGGGGGATAAAAGGCTGGCAGGTCTCCACATGGGTTTGTGCTTATGGAAAGTGCCTGCTGTGGAATCCCTCAGTCGCCTTCGGCGCCAGCTCCCTTTGGCAAGGGAGCCTTTTTGTGCCCGGTATCGTTTCATTGTGCGATACCGGGCTTTTTCTGACTTTCAATCGACAGCGTGGGAAAGGAAAACCCCCGGAATGTGTAGGGTATAACGGGGGCAGTAGTCGAAACATAGCACCCGAGCCAAAGCGAAGGGTCAATCTTCCGATGGTTCTTCCCGGGGGATTCTAAAGGGGAAAACACCGAACGGGAGTGAGTTGTTTTCCCCTTAAGCCGGACAACTTTCCGTACTTTCTTGCCGGAGCAAGAAAGTACGGCCCCGCTGGCAAGCGCTTGCAGTAAGCCGATTGTAGAACAGATGAAAAGGTTAAAAATGGGTATCGACAACCGTCAGCAAGTACTACCCCTTCATCAAATCGGAACTGCACCGCCCGCTGGCTCCCTCAGTCACGCCTCCGGCGTGCCAGCTCCCTCCCGGAGGGAGCTATGGGGTGCGTAGCTTTTCACATTGGGTTTCTGAAAAAAGAAAGTGCCTGCTGTGAATCCCTCAGTCACGCCTCCGGCGTGCCAGCTCCCTTTGGCAAGGGAGCCTTTGGGCGCACTATCGATACCGGGCGGGTCAGGGAAGTAACGAATCGCAGAAAGCTATCGTGCGCATTGACAGCGGCGGCACGCCGGAGGCTCCCTTGCCAAAGGGAGCTGGCGCCGAAGGCGACTGAGGGATTCACAGTTGGGACTTTCTCAAAAGCACAAACCCATGTGGAGACCTGCCAGCCTTTTATCCCCCCGCCTCGGCGTTGCCGAGGCACCCCCCTTTGGCAAGGGGGCTTTGGTTTGCGCTTCTATTTCCACCGCAGTAGCAAGACCAGGCTTTTTTAGGGAATAGTGAAGAGTGAATAGTGAAAAAGTTCGGCGGACAAGCCGCCGATACCGGGCGGGGCAGGGAAGTGACGACACGCAGAAAGCTATCGTGCGCAATGACAGCGGCGGCACGCCGCCTTTGGCAAGGGAGCTTTTTTGTGCCCTCCTGGGGGAGGGGAAAACAAATGTTTCACCAATAAATACAGGGATAATCCATACTATATCCAAAAAATCCGGGGAAATTCCAACTTATCTGTCATATTTACCGGAGGGGTTGTGAAAACGACAAAAATAGGCATTGAAATTATGGCTATGTTCGTGTATAATTACCTTATTGTGGTGCAAGGCACCTGACCAAAGCCAAGGATGGCAATCGCCGTCCCGAAAGGAGATTATCAACCATGTTCACTGCTAATTCCATTCGCAATGTCTGTCTTTTGGGTCACAGCGGCAGCGGCAAGTCTGCCCTGGCCGAGAGCTTGCTTTATATGACCGGTGCCATCGACCGGATTGGCAAAAATGCCGACGGAAACACCGTTTCCGACTACGATCCGGAGGAAATCCGCCGGAATATCTCCATTTCCACCTCTCTGATTCCCCTGACTTACAAGAATATGAAGATCAACCTGCTGGACACCCCCGGCGGCTTTGACTTCTCCGGCGCCGTGATGGAGGCTCTCCGGGCTGCCGACGCCGCCATCATCGTCTGCTCCGCCAAGGACGGCATTACCGTGGGCTTCGAGAAGGCCTGGAAGTACTGCGAGGAGCGGAATATGCCCTGCTTCATCTACATCTCCAAGGTGGACGAGGAGAACGCCGACTACAATGTGACCTTCAACGCCCTCCGGGAGCGGTACGGCAACCGGATTGCCCCGGTGGTGGTGCCTATCTGGGACGACAACCACAAGGTCACCGGCATCATCGACGTGCTGAACAAGCGGGCTTTCGAGATGCAGAACCTGAAGCGGGTGGAGATTCCCGTCCCCGAGGGAAAGGAATCCGTCATCACCGAGTTTAACGACGCCCTGAAGGAGTCCGTGGCGGAGACCAGCGACGAGTTTATGGACAAGTTCTTCGGCGGCGAGGACTTTACCTATGCTGAGATGATCAAGGGCCTCCACTCCGGTGTGGTGAGCCGGACTCTGTTCCCGGTGCTCTGCGGCTCCGGCGTCACCTGCCTGGGAAGCCTGATGCTCATGGACCACATTCTGGATCTGTTCCCCAACCCGGTGGAGGGCAACTACCACAAGGCCACCACTGCCGACGGCAAGACCGAGGAGTTCGTGGTATCCCCCGGCGGCGTGCCTGCGGCTTATGTGTTCAAGACCGTTTCCGACCAGTACGGCAAGTACTCCTACATCAAGGTTCTCTCCGGCACCATCAACTCCGACACCACCCTGGTGAACGCCCGCACCGGCGAGACGGAGAAGCTGGGCCGTCTTTACACCATGTGCGGCAAGAAGGCAACAGAGGTCAAGGAGCTGTCCTGCGGCGACATCGGCGCCATCGGCAAGATGGACAAGGTGAAAACCGGCGACACATTGTGCGACCCCCGGAAGGTGGTCAGCCTCAAGGGCATCCCCTACGCCGAGCCCTGCTACTCCATGGCCATCGCCCCCAAGGTGAAGGGTCAGGACGAGAAGGTGGCGGCAGGTCTGAACCGCCTCAACGACGAGGACCCCTCCTTCACCATGTATAGTAACCCCGAGACCAAGCAGCTGGTAATCTCCGGCGCCGGCGATCAGCAGCTGGACGTGCTGGTGGCAAAGCTCAAGAGCCGCTTCGGCGTGGACGCTGTCCTCAGCCCCGCCAAGGTTGCCTACCGGGAGCGGATCAAGAAGAAGGTGGAGGCTCACGGCCGTCACAAGAAGCAGACCGGCGGCTCCGGCCAGTTCGGCGATGTATGGGTGCGCTTCGAGCCCCAGGAGGAGCAGGACGACCTGATCTTCGCCGAGGAGGTCTTCGGCGGCTCCGTGCCCAAGAACTTCTACCCGGCCGTGGAAAAGGGTCTGCGGGAGGCTGTCCAGAAGGGCCCCCTGGCAGGCTATCCCATGGTGAACATGAAGGCCACGCTGTACGACGGCTCCTACCACCCGGTAGACTCCAACGAAATGGCCTTTAAGATGGCTGCCATCCTGGCCTTCAAGGAGGCCATGCCCAACGCTGCGCCCACCCTGCTGGAGCCCATCGGCGCTCTGGCGGTCACCGTGCCGGACAGCTACATGGGCGACATCATCGGCGACCTGAACAAGCGCCGGGGCCGTGTCATGGGTATGAACCCGGCAGGAGACGGCAACACCGTGGTAGAGGCGGAGGTGCCCATGGCGGAGATGAGCAGCTATGCCATCGACCTGCGGGCCATGACCCAGGCCAGAGGCTCCTTCACCCTGAAATTTGAGCGGTATGAGGAAGTCCCCAAGGCCAACCAGGCAAAGATTATTGCCGACGCCAAGGCAGAAGAATAAAAGCAAAGGGCTGCCCGAAAGGGCAGTCCCTTTTTTTAGGGAATGGGGGATAAGTTCGGCGGACAAGCCGCCGATACCGGGCGCAAAATGGCTCCCTTGTTAAAGGGAGCTGGCAAAAATCTTTGATTTTTGACTGAGGGATTCTACAGCGGGCACTCACCTAAAATACAGACCAATGTGGAAACCTGCAAGCCTCTTATCCCCCCCGCCTCGGCGATGCCGAGGCACCCCCCTTTGGCAAGGGGGGCTTTGGGCTATGCACCTACTGCACCGCAGTAACGATACCGGGCGGGTCAGGGAAGTAACGATTCGCAGAAGATTACCGTGCGAAATTGACTGCGGCGGCACGCCGCGGCTCCCTTGCTAAAGGGAGCTGGCAAAAATCTTTGATTTTTGACTGAGGGATTCACAGTTGGCACTTTCAGAAAGTACAGACCTATGTGGAGACCTGCCAGCCTCGGAATCCCCCCGGTTTGGCTTCGCCAAACCACCCCCCTTTGGCAAGGGGGGCTTTGGGCTGTGCACCTACTGCACCGCAGTAACGATACCGGGCACTGGAGGGGCAGTAACGATTCGCAGAAGATTACCGTGCGAAATTGACTGCGGCGGCACGCCGCGGCTCCCTTGCTAAAGGGAGCTGGCACGGCGCAGCCGTGACTGAGGGATTCACAGTTGGCACTTTCAGAAAGTACAGACCTATGTGGAGACCTGCCAGCCTCGGAATCCCCCCGCCTCGGCGCTGCCGAGGCACCCCCCTTTGGCAAGGGGGGCTTTGGTGCGCCGCCTCGATTTCCACCCGGTAACGTTACCGGGCAAATTTCAGGAAATAGGGAATAAGTGGCGGACAAGCAGCCGGGGGAAAACCCGGCAGGAATAAGCAAAGGAGCAGGCCTGAGCCTGCTCCTTCGCTTATTCCTCTTCGTTATCCTCTTTGGGAGCCACTTCTACGGTGACCCACTCGATGCGGTGGTCGTCGATTTCGGTGGCGGTGATGGTGAGGTTTTCGTAGGTGAACTGGTCGCCCTTTTCCGGGATGCGCTGCATCTGGTCCATAATCCAGCCGCCCAGGGATACGCTCTCTGAGTCGCTCGTCACGTCGAAGAAGTCGCAGAAGTCGTCCAGGGTGACGGTGCAGTCTACCAGGTAGGTGTTTTCGCTGAGCTGGCGGAAGGGCTCCTCCACCTCGTCGTGCTCGTCCCAGATTTCGCCCACCAGCTCCTCCAGGATATCCTCCATGGTCACGATGCCCAGGGTTCCGCCGTACTCGTCAATGACCACGGCGATGTGGGACTTGCTGGACTTGAGCAGCTGCAGCAGGTCATCCACCTTTTCCGTCTGGTGGATGAACAGGGGCGGGGTCATAATCTCCCGCAGGGGCTTGGGGTTGATGCCCATGCCGTCGTAAAAGTCCTTCAGGTGCAGAACGCCCACAATCTTGTCGATGGTTTCCTCATACACCAGCAGCCGGGAGAACCGGGTCTCGGTGAATTTGGCGGCGATTTCCTCCTTGGTGGCGTTTACCTCCACAGCCTCCAGGTCTACCCGGTGGGTGAGGATGGACTGGACCTCCAGGTCGCCGAACTCCACGGCGTTCCGCAGCAGCGTCCCCTCGCTCTTGTCGATGGCGCCTTCCTGCTCCACCTCCTCCAGCAGGAGCAGCAGCTCCTCCTGGGACATCTTATCCTCCTCGTCGGAGTGGAACAGCAGGGCAACCAGCTTCTTCCACAGGGAGAACAGGAAATTCAGGGGGGTGAACAGCCACAGAAGGGCGCCAATCATGGGGGCGGAGAACATGGCAAACCGCTCCGGGTAGTCCTTGGCGATGCTCTTGGGGGTGATTTCACCGAAAATCAGCACCACGATGGTCACCACCACCGTGGACACGGTAGCACCCAGCTCCTGACCCATCAAATCCACAAACAGCAGGGTACCGATGGAGGCGGTGGTAATGTTTACGATGTTGTTGCCAATGAGGATGGTGGCAATCAGCTTGTCGTAGTTATCCGCCAGCTGCAAGGTGCGCTTTGCCCGCTTGCTGCCCTTTTCCGCCATGTACTTGATGCGGGTTTTGTTCAGGGAGGAGAAGGCCGTCTCCGTGGCGGAGAAATAGCCGGAGAGTATGATACAAATGACCATTCCCAACAGACTGGGAATATGATTAGCTAACATAATATTTTATTTCCTTTCAAATTATCCTGTTTTTCTTAAAATAGCTTACCATTCAGCGTTTCCCTGAAACGCAAAAAAGACATACCTACCCCATTACAACAGGTACAGGTATGCCAACAGAAAACAAGATAAGATTGTCAGGATGATTGGGGTCGGGACAACTGCAACTGTCCATTTGACTGATCACCGTCCTTGTGGATGGAATAAAATTATCTTTACTATAGCAGAAAATTGGATTTTGTCAATAACCAACCGGGTTTTTTACAAAATTTTCTCCAATTTTACCGGGACCGGGTTCCGGATTTCCATGGTGGAGGGGGTGACCTGGCAGTCGTAGGCCAGGATTTCCACCCCGGCGGAAGCCGCATCCACCAGAGCCTGGGAAAAGGCCGGGTCCCGCTCCCAGTGGGGCCGGAGGCAGGCTGCATCCCCCATCTGAATCACAAAGAGCACATAGGCTTTATATCCGGCGCTTACTGCCTGGGACAGCTCCTTTAGGTGCTTCGCACCCCGGAGGGTGGGGGCGTCGGGGAAGCTGCAAATGCCATCTTCTTCCAGGGTGACCCCCTTCACCTCCAGCAGGCAGGGCTTGCCGTCCTTCCGGAAGGAGAAGTCAATCCGGGAGTCCCCGAAGGGGGTCTCCGGGCGGAGGTTTTCGATTTTGCCCAGACCGCCGGAGGCCAGCCACTCCCCAGCCGCCTTGTTGGGGGCCTGGGAGTCCATGTTGATGAGGCGGCTGCCCTTTTCCACCGCAATCAGGTCGTACCGGGTTTTCCGCAGGGGGGAGGCGGCCTTCTCGCAGTAGACCTTCGCCCCGGGGGTCAGCAGCTCCCGGCACCGCCCGGTGTTCTTCACATGGCAGATTTCCTCTTTGCCGTCGATTTCAATATGGGCAATGAATCGGTTGGGCCGGCGAAGAAACAGGCCGGGGTGCATTTCCTGGTAGGTCATAGGGTGGCTCCTTTCAAATCCCCCTTGCGAAAAGGGGGGTGCCTCGGCTTGCCGAGGCGGGGGGATTCCCCAGGCAAAGCCTGGGGACTTCTTACCTAATCACTCTTCACTATTCACTAAAAAACCTTCCCCTTTTCACATAGGTTTGTACTTTCTGAAAGTGCCAACTGTGAATCCCTCAGTCACGGCTTACGCCGTGCCAGCTCCCTTTGGCAAGGGAGCCTTTGGGGTGCACAGACCAAAGCCCCCCTTGCTAAAGGGGGGTGCCTCGGCAGCGCCGAGGCGGGGGGATTCCACAGAGTGGCAGTTTTCCACATGGGTTTGTTCTTTCAAGAAGTGCCAACTGTGAATCCCTCAGTCACGCCTCCGGCGTGCCAGCTCCCTTTGGCAAGGGAGCCTTTGGGTGCGGCATCGATACTGGGTAAAATTTAGGGAAAAAGTAAAAATCGACAAGTACCAACGGCACTTGTCGATTTTTGGTGGAGACTACAGGACTCGAACCTGTGACCTCATGCGTGTGAAGCATGCGCTCTAACCAGCTGAGCTAAGCCTCCGTAAGACCCTTAAATCATACCACACATTTCGGAAATGTCAAGCACTTTTTTCAAAATCATAAGGTGGGAAAAAAACGGGAAGATTTTTGGGGGAAGGTGTGGTAGAATGGTACTGCTGAAAAGCGGGCAGGCGCAGCTTCCAAAATCATAAGGTGGGAAAAAAACGGGAAGACTTTTGAAGAAAAGTGTGGTATGCTATTACTGCTGAAAGGAGCAAGTGCATGGGCAGGAAAAAGAAATTTTCCATCTCATCGGAGCAGGTGCTGGAGGAGCTGGCGGCTATTGGGTTTGCCAGAGCCACCGACTACCTGACGGTGGAAAAAGAGCAGCTGCGGGTCATGGACACCCAAAGCCTTACCCCAAAACAAAGTGCCGCCATTGCCGCTATGGAGACCACCAGCGGCGGTGTGCGGCTTAAATTTTATGACAAGCTGAAGGCACTGGAGCTGCTGGGGAAGTATTTGCAGCTCTTCGGCGGGGAGCCGCCGGAGGACAAGGAGCAGTCCAATCTGCTGGAGGCCATTGTGAAGGCAACGGAAGGGAGGGTGGATACATCTGATATACGAGAGCTTCAGCCGGCGGCAGCTGCTGGCCATGACCTGGTGGAACCGGGAAAATCTCCGGGACTTTGACGGCATTTTGTGCGACGGGGCCGTCCGCTCGGGAAAGACCCTGTCCATGGTTATCGGGTTTTTCCTTTGGAGTATGGCGAATTTCCACGGCGCCGCCTTTGCCCTCTGCGGCAAAAGCATTTCCTCCCTGCGCAGAAACATTGTCACCCCCATGGGGCAATGGCTGGGCGGGGTTTTTGTGATTCAGGACAATTTTTCCCGGAACCGGCTGGTGGTATCCGCCGGGAAGGGACGGGTGAACACCTATTACCTGTTCGGCGGTCAGGACGAGGACTCCTACAAGGACATTCAGGGCATTACCCTGGCGGGGGTGCTGCTGGACGAGGCGGCCCTCATGCGCCGCTCCTTTGTGGAGCAGGCCTGCGCCCGATGCTCCGTGGCAGGCTCCAGGCTGTGGTTCAACTGCAACCCCCAGGGCCCGGAGCACTGGCTCTACAAGGAGTGGCTCTGCAAGGCAAAAGAAAAGAATATCCTCCATCTGCACTTCACCATGGCGGACAATCCTGCATTGGAGGAATCCATCAAACGGCGGTATGAAACCCTTTACACCGGGGTTTTCTACCGCCGTTATGTTTTGGGGGAGTGGTGCATGGCCCAGGGGCTTGTATATCCCTTTTCCCGGGAGCAGCTGGTGACAAAGGATTTGCCGGGAAGCGGTCAGTACTTTATCAGCATCGACTACGGCACCCAGAACCCCTTTTCCGCCGGCCTTTGGTGTGTGGCGGGGGGTCGGGCGGTGCGGCTGAAAGAATACTACCACGACGGAAGGGGCACCGGAAGGCTTTGCACCGATGAGGACTATTATGAGAATCTTAAAACCCTTGCCGGGGGGCTTCCCATCCGCCAGGTGGTGATTGACCCCTCCGCCGCCTCCATGATTGCTTTGATTCGCAGGCGGGGAGAGTTCTCGGTGCGCAGGGCAAAAAACCCGGTGCTGCCGGGGATTCGCCTGGTGTCCTCATTGATTCAGGCGGGGGTGGTGAAAATCAGCGAGAGCTGCCAAAATGCCCTCCGGGAATTTGGCCTTTACACCTGGGAGGAGGGGCAGGACGCCCCCAGAAAGGAGAACGATCACGCCATGGACGACATCCGGTACTTCTGCGCCACCATTTTGGGGCGGGACCGGGAATTATTGCGAAAAATCGGAGGAAATGAAGGATGAAAAAGTGGTTACAGGAGGGGTTTCTTCCCATGTGGGCCAAGGAATCGGTGCTAAGGGACAACCGGGTTCTCCTTCGGGAGAATGAGGCCCTTCGGCAGCAGGTAAAGGAGCTGAAGGCCTACATCCGGGGGATGCAGGCAGGGCTCCGGCGGAAAAGACAGGAGGAAGTTAAGTGAACATCTACAGCTATGAGGAGGCCTTCGGGGCCTGGGACAAGACCACAAGAGCCATGCGGGAGGCGATTGCCAACTGGTTCTCCCTTTACTACCGGCAAAAGGAAACGAAGGAGGCAGACCCCTGCCAGCGGGTGGCCTATGCCATCGTCAGCAAGCTCACAAAAACCGTCTTTGGGGAGTACAACGCCACTGCCCCGGAGGCGTTTGGGAAAAAGGTCATCGCCGCCATGGACAAGACCCGAAAGGAAGCGGTGCAGCTGGCCATGATTGGGGGAGAGTGCTACTTAAAGCCCTACCCGGAAGGGGAGGGCTTTGGTTTTACCCTCATCCCTCGGAACCGGATTCTGATTTTCGCCCGGAACGCCGCCGGGATGCCCACGGATGTGGGGACGCTGGAAAAGACCACTTTGGGCAGGTTTTACTACACCCTTCTGGAGCGGCGGAGGGTGGAAGGGGATACGCTGGTGCTGGAAAACCGGCTGTACCGCTCCCTGAACCCCGACACCCTGGGCAGCCGGGTGAGCCTTTCCAGCCACCCGGACTATGCCGCCCTGACAGAATCCGGGCGGCTTCCCTTAAATTCTGTGGGGCTGGTGCAGCTGAAAACCCCCATGGCCAACTGCGTGGACGGCTCCCGGGAGGGGGTCAGCGTGTACGCTGCGGCGGCGGGGCTGATTGACAACATCGACAAAAACGAAGCCCAGCTGTGCGGGGAGTTTGACCGGGGCCAGAGCCGGATTATGGTGTCTGCCGATCTGCTGGACGGGGAGCAGGGGCTTACAGGCAATCTGTTTGTAGGCCTTGACGAGGCGGCGGAGCAGGTGGGGATTACCATTTTCTCCCCCACCCTGCGGCAGGAGTCCTACCTTGCCCGGAAGCAGGAGTATCTGCGCAACGTGGAGTCGGTGGTGGGTCTGAAACGGGGGATGCTGTCCGATGCCAACATGGAGGACCGGACTGCCACGGAGATTGCCTCCAGCGCCGGGGACTACAATCTCACGGTAATGGACTTTCAGGATATGTGGCAGGAGGCTCTGGGTCAGGGAATCGGGCTGTGTGCGGAGCTTTCCCGGATTTACGGCAAAGAGCCGGTGCCGGAGGACTTGTCCTTCTGCGTGGACTGGGGCAACGGGGTTCTCTATGACGAGGACAAGACCTGGGAGAGCTACCGCCAGATGGTGGCGGAGGGCCTCCTGAAGCCGGAAATCGCCCTGGGCTGGCGCTT
Organism: Candidatus Faecousia excrementipullorum; assembly: GCA_018712825.1. Lineage (GTDB taxonomy): Bacteria > Bacillota > Clostridia > Oscillospirales > Oscillospiraceae > Faecousia > Faecousia excrementipullorum. Next base: position 31,799 of record DVGG01000013.1, read on the forward strand.
CCAGATGCCCGCCGATACCCCGGAGGAACAGAAGAAGGTTCGCAGCAAGTTCATGCCGCAGGCAGGCGACTGAGGAAGCACCAAAGGCTCCCTTGCCAAAGGGAGCTGGCAAAAATCTTTGATTTTTGACTGAGGGATTCACAGTAGGCACTTACGGAAAAAACAGACCTATGTGGAAAGGGGAAGGGCTGTTTTAGTGAATAGTGAAGAGGGAATAGGGAAGAAGTCCCCAGGCTTTGCCTGGGGAATCCCCCCGCCTCGGCAAGCCGAGGCACCCCCCTTTAGCAAGGGGGGCTTTGGTCTGTGC
>DVGG01000014.1 GCA_018712825.1 Candidatus Faecousia excrementipullorum
CAACCCCTAAAATCCGGCTTTCTTCAGATTCCACCTCACGACGGACACCCTTGCCTTTGGCTAACCCTTCCCGCTACCGGGCGGATTCGGGACTTTCACCCTATAGAACGTGCGCTCACCGGGCGCACCAGTAAAAAGGCGGCAGAGCCTGAGACTCTGCCGCCTTTTTGTTATGCATCTCCAATGTATTGGAAGCGGGGGCCGATGTAGCCGTCTTTTTCCACGGTTTCCGACCACATGCAGGCAGGGCGGACCCAAATTCCCCTGTCACCGTAAAGGGCCCGGTAAACCACCATCTGCTCCAGGGTTTCTGAATGGGTGGCGATTTCCAGAAGCTCATATTCCTTGCCCTTGAAATGGCGGTATTTTCCTTTTTTCAGCTCCATGGAACCGCTCCTTACTGGGGAACGTTGCCCCGGTTGGTATCCAGGACAGATTTGGCGTCAAACATACCGGTAAACCAGTCGCTGTTGTAAGCCATGGTGCTGCCGGACACCAGCACACGGCCCTGGCGGACATAAGAGTCCTTCAGAGAAATCCAGGATTTTCCGTCGGATGCGTTACTCACAAAAATACGGAATCCTGCACTCTGCAAAGCGGTATACTTGTCCCCAGAGTAGTCGCTGTCCTGATCGGCAATGTCGCTGCTCTGGGCATAGACAAAGATGGATACATCGCCCAGAACCGGGGCAATTTCCTCGGTCCAGCTGGCCAAGTCCGCTTTCACGGTGGATACATCCTTTTCGCCGTATCCAATGTCCTCGTAGGTATAGCAGGCCAGATCATAGCCCTCCGAGCGGAGCGCCTCTGCCAAATCCTTTACTGCGGTTTTTTCCTGTTCAAACAGGGCGGTGCCGGAAGTCTTTTCCGCATCGGCCTGGATGCGATAGCCGAACACGCCGTTGTATCCGGAAACTGCCAATATGGCCTTGGCACCCTTGTAGGAAAAGTCGGGATGTTCTTTTACAAATGCGTTGAGAATAGGCACCAAATCATATGCCCCTACCAGAGTCTGTCCCTCATCGTCCACGTATTCACAGGCAAGTTCACCGTTTTCATCAAAAACCAGCTTGCTGGCAAAGCCGTCTCCATCCTTGTCAGCCCGCAGATCGTTATTTCCGTCCACCAGCTGGTAGGGATAGCTGACATTCATATGGGTAATCATAATGGGCTTTTTGCCCTCGGGCAGATAAACGGTTCCGGCGGAATAGGAGCCGCTGCCGCCTCCGGTCACAATATCGTCCATGCCCACCAATACGTAGTTGTTGGCATAGAGCTGCTCCAGAATTTTCTGGAACTCTTCAATGGTTACGTAGCGCCGATTGTAGTATTCCCCATACACCGCATCGGCGAAAGCCCGGTCAGTATCCACAATCAGGGGCATGAAAGACAGGTTTGTCACCTGAGAGGGGTCACTCCAGGCTACCAGGGAGCTTTTAGCCTCTGTGTACTGCTGTTTCAGCTCCGTGAGCTTGGGGAATTGAGAAATATCTCCCGAGAAGGTGTCGATTACCGCAATGGCCCGGTCATAGTCATATCCTGCGGCAAAGGTCTGGGAACCGGCAATGAGCCGGTTGGCTTCATCCTCCAGCTGGGCATAGGCTTCGGCCTCCGACTCCGACGCCTGGATGCTGGCTTCCTTTGCGGCCTGCCCGTTCTGAATGCCCTGGCTGATTGCACCGATAATGAAAATCAGAATCATGACCAAAGACACGCCTGCAATGATGACAGGCAGATAGGTTTCCTTGAAAATCTGCATTTGGGAGCGCTTTTTCCGCCGGGGATTCACCGGCTTCTGGGAGGTTTGTTCATCCACAGAGCATTCCACCTTTCCTGTATCTTGTTATCATTATAGCCTTTCCATAGAAAAAAAGCAAGTAAAACCAGGAGTAGGCCATAACTTTGTGAGTTTGGATTGCATTTTGTTCCAATTTGGGTTATGATAGGCGGGAACGACCGATATTGTGAGAAAGGAAGTTAATATGGAAAAGATTACGAGCTTTACCATCGACCATATCCGCCTCCAGCCCGGAGTGTATGTGTCCCGCTATGACGCTGTGGGAGCGGAAACCGTTACCACCTTTGATCTGCGCCTTACCAGCCCCAACGAGGAGCCGGTGATGAATACGGCAGAGGTACATACCATTGAGCACTTGGCCGCTACCTACCTGCGGAATGAGCCCACCTGGAAGGATAAGGTTCTGTACTTTGGCCCCATGGGCTGCCGGACGGGATTTTATCTTCTGCTGGCGGGAAAGTATACAAGCCTTCAGGTTCTGGACCTGGTTCGCGGCTGCTTCTCCTTTATTGCAGATTATGAGGGGGAAGTCCCCGGAGCCAGTGCCAGGGACTGCGGCAACTATCTGGACATGAACCTGCCCATGGCAAGATTCTGGGCAAAGCGCTACTGCGCATTGTTGGAAAATCCCGGAAAAGACCGGCTGGAATACCCTGTGTAAAGGAGAAAAGAATATGAAATTGGGCATTATCGGGGCCATGGATGTGGAAGTGGCGACCCTCAAGGAAAAAATGGAAAATTGCACCCAGCGGGAGCGGGCAGGCTCTGTTTTTTGGGAAGGAACCCTTTCCGGCTTTCCTGTGGTGGTGGTTCAGTGCGGTGTGGGTAAGGTGAATGCTGCCCTGTGCGTCCAGGTGCTGGCAGACTGCTTTGGGGTGACCCATGTGGTCAATACCGGTGTTGCCGGCAGCCTGTCCCCGGAGCTGGACATCGGTGACCTGGTCATCAGCACCCAGGCCATTTACCACGATTTTGACTGCCATGTAGTCAACCCCAACTACTCTGTGGGACAGGTTCCCGGAATGGATGTACGGGCATTTCCCGGAGATGATATGCTGGTGGATTTTGCATACCAGGCAGCGGATGCCGAAAATCCGGGTCATTGCCGGAAGGGAACAGTGGCCAGCGGAGACCAGTTTGTCTGCCAGAAAGCCCAGAAGGAGAAGATTGTGGCAGATACGGGAGCGGTGTGCACAGAAATGGAAGGGGCAGCCATTGCCCACGCTGCATGGAAGAACCGGATTCCCTTTGTGGTTATCCGGGCCATCTCCGACAAGGCGGACGACTCTGCCCAGATGGACTATCCCACCTTTGAGGCCATTGCAGCTGTCCGGTGCGCCAATGTCACCATGCGGTTTGCGGAGCTTCTGAAGCAGAAGGGGTAAAATCCAACATCTTTCCCGGAAAATGGAGTATATTTGATAAATTTTCTTGAACAACCGGGGATAATGCTTGAATTTCCAGGTGAAATGGGGTATAATTCCGGTTTGTGAAATACTATCGACAGGAGGAAGCAGTGTAATGAAGAAATTTCTGTGCCTGACTTTGGCATTTGTATTGGCTGTGGGGACCCTGGCTGGCTGCGGCGGCAATTCTGACCAGCAGACGATGCCGGAGAACACCACCCAGGAGCAGACCGATGCTGCTGTGACCACACAGCCCACCGGCGGACAGACGGAAACCCTGACCCTGGAGCGGGACGAGCTGACCCTGGTGAATTATGGTGAGACCTGGACCCTTTACAGCGGCCCCATTGGCTTGGACCAGATCACCTTCCGCAGTGAGAATACAGCCGTTGCCACCTTTGAAAAAGGTGTGGTAACCGCTGTGGGCAAAGGTGAAACGGTGGTGCATGCGGAGTATAACGGCCAAAAGGTGTCCTGTAATGTATACTGCAATCTGCAGGATGAGCCGGAGACCACCGGCACTTCCACGGAGCAGTCCACCAACCCCGGCGCCGGTTCCCGGGATCCCTATCTGGCACCGCCCACCTCAGAGGCGGTACCCGCTTCCTTCTTTGACGACGCAGTTTTCGTAGGCGACTCCGTCTCCCTGAAGCTGTCCTACTATGCCGGAGATACAGGCCTTTTGGGCAATGCCAAGTTCTTGGTCCGGGGCAGCTATGGTGTCGCCAATGCGGTCTACGATGAGCTGCTGATGCCCTGGCAGGGTCAGGAAATGAAGATTGAGGATGCGGTCCAGGCAACGGGAGCCAAGAAGATGTTTGTGATGCTGGGCATGAATGACATTGCCCTTTACGGCATTGACAAGACCATTGAAAACTGGGGTAAGCTTTTGGAGCGGGTCCGTTCCAAGTGCCCGGATATGGAGATTTACATCCAGTCCATGTCTCCCATCTGGATTGGGGGAGAAATCGGCGACCTGAACAATACCAACATTGACGCTTACAATGTAGCGCTGAAGGCTTTTGCGGAGAGCAACGGCTGCAAGTTTATTGATGTGGCTCCCTACATGAAGGATTCTCTGGGCGGCCTTGCCACCCCTTACTGCTCTGACGAGTATGTCCATGTAACCGATGCCGGCGTGGATACCTGGATTAAGGTCCTGAAGGCCTATACCGGCTATTAAGAAATATAGGAGTTGAAAGATAATGAAGAAAACATTGTCCATCCTTCTTGCTGCAGTCCTGCTCTTTGGTCTTGCAGGCTGCGGCAGCAAGAATGAGGAAGCTGCAGTGACCATGGATTTGCAGCAGGTCTATGCGGGATTTGGTGAGACCCTGCCGGAGATGACCATGATGAGTGACGATATGATGCTCAATTTCTGCGGCATTAACCGGGCAGACTGCAAGCAGGCTGTGGTGAGCGTGTCCAGCGACGGCCTGCGGGCGGATGAAATCTGGCTGCTGGAGGCCAACGATGCAGAAACTGCGGATAACTTGGCTAAGCTGGCAAATACCCGCATTGAGCGTAAGGGCGAGGAGAGCATTACCTACTCTCCGGAGCAGTATGAGATTGTGCAGAAGGCGGAGATTATTCAGTCCGGCAACTATGTGGCTCTGATTGTATCTCCCGACGTGGACACCCTGGCGGCTCAGTTCCGCACGGCGGCAGGTCTCGAGGGTTGATAACCAATAAGCGCCGGATCGGCAATGTCGGTTCGGCGCATTTCGTCTGTAAGGAGGAAATCGGGTGCTATTTTCCAGTAATGTATTTTTGTTCGCATTTCTACCGGTAGTGCTGCTTTTGTACTTTGTATGTCCCCGACGGCTGCGGAATCCGGTACTGCTCCTGTGGAGCCTGGTGTTCTACGGCTGGGGGGAGCCGGTGTATCTGTTTTTGATGATTGCTACCATCTTGCTGAACTACGGCTTCGGCCTGTGGATTCACAAAAAGCAGACAGCGGGAGAGAAGGGAAAGCTCCCTCTGGTGCTGGGCGTGGTGGCCAATCTGGTGATTCTGGGATTTTTCAAGTATGCCGGATTCTTTGTCCAGCAGCTTCAGGCCGTTGTGCCCTTTTTAAGCGGCGTGAAGGCTCCGGAAATCTCCCTGCCCATCGGCATTTCCTTTTATGTGTTCCAGTCCATGAGCTATGTGATTGACGTATACCGTAACGATGCGCCGGTTCAGAAGAATCCTCTGACCTTCGGTACCTATGTCACCTTGTTCCCTCAGCTCATTGCCGGTCCCATTGTCCGGTACAAGGATGTGGCGGAGCAGATGGAGGTTCGCCGGGAGAATGTTCACGACTTTGCTTCCGGCGTGCAGCTGTTCGTCCTGGGGCTGGGGAAAAAGGTGCTGCTGGCCAACCCCATGGGCAATTTGTGGAATCTTCTCCAGGCAGAAGGGGGGACCCTCACCGCCTGGGTGGGAATCCTGGCTTACTCTCTGCAAATTTACTTTGACTTTTCTGGCTATTCCGATATGGCACGAGGCCTGGGGCGGATGTTTGGCTTCGAGTTTCTGGAAAACTTCAACTATCCCTACATCAGTGCCAGCATTACGGAATTCTGGCGCCGGTGGCACATCTCCCTTTCCACCTGGTTCCGGGAGTATGTGTATATCCCCCTGGGAGGCAACCGGAAGGGATTGCCCCGTCAGATTCTCAATCTTCTGATTGTGTGGGGCCTGACCGGCTTCTGGCATGGGGCCAGCTGGAATTTTATTCTTTGGGGCCTTTATTATGCGGTGCTCCTGATTCTGGAAAAGCTGTTCCTGCTGAAGCTCCTGAAAAAAGCCCCGGGGATTCTGGGACATATTTATACCATTTTTGCCGTGCTTCTGGGCTGGGTACTGTTCTACTTTGAAAACCTTTCCAGCCTCTTTGGCTTCTTTGGAAGGCTCTTTACCGCCTCTCCTGCCTCGGTGCACGGTCTGAACCTGGTTCTGGCCTTCACGCCTATGATTCTCATTTCCATGTTCGCTGCCACTCCTGCTGCCAAGGTGCTTCTTTCCAACAGCCGGGAGAAGGCTGTTGTCCGGTACGGAGCCGTGGCAGTGGTTATGGTTATGCTTCTTCTGTGTGTGGCAGCCTTGGCTTCCCAGAGCTATAACCCCTTCATTTATTTCCGTTTCTAAGGAGGCAGGACAATGAAATCACGATTTGATGAAAAAATGATGATTGCCGCCTTCTGCGGCTTTTTGGGCGTGATGTCCCTGCTGTTTTTGCTGCTCCCCAAGGAGAAATTCTCTGCCCTGGAGAAGCGGTACCTGTCGGATGCTCCGGTGCTGACCTGGGAGAATCTGTCCTCCGGAAAATTTGGCAGCGATGTGGAAAGCTACATGGCAGACTACATTCCCGGCAGAAACTTCTTCGTAGGGCTTAACGCCTATGTGGATTTGTTTACCGGCCGTCAGGTCTCCAAGGGCGTCTATGCGGCAGAGGGGAATCGGCTGGTTCAGGCCCCGGTGGTCTGGAACGAAAAGCAGGCCCAGCAGAATATGCAGGCCATCAACAGCTTTGCAGAAAAAATTGGCAGGCAGGTGGATTTGATGCTGGTGCCCTCCGCCGGATGGGCAGCCCAGGATACCATCGTGGGCCTTTCCGACCCCTATGAGGATGAGGCCTTGATTCAAAGACTCTATGACCTGTGCGGGGAGAGTGTGCGCACCATCGACCTGACCAGTATCATCAAAGCCCAGGAAGATCCGGCATCCCTATACTACCGTACCGACCACCACTGGACGACAGATGGGGCATACCTGGCCTATGAGACTTATATGCAGCTGCTGGGCAGGGACTACCGGGCAAAGGAGGACTTTACGGTGGAAACCGCCTCGGGCTTCCATGGCTCTACCTACTCGGAAAGCGCTTTGTGGCTGACCCCCGGGGAGGATATTGAGATGTGGCATGGCAGCAGCAATATCACCGTTACCAACGGCGAGAACCCGGAGCCCCACCAGGGCGTGTTCTATAAAGAACGGCTGGAGGAAGCGGACAAGTACACGGTATTCCTAGATGGCAACCATTCCATTGTCCGCATTACTAACCCCGATGCCCAGGGGAAGGGAAAGCTTCTGGTCATCCGGGATTCCTATTCCAACTGCCTGGGAACCCTCCTCACCGAGTCCTACGAGGAAGTGGTGCTGGTGGACCTGCGGTATTACAAGAACCCTGTCTCCCAGCTCTGCGCAGAAGAAAACTTCACCGATGTGCTGGTGTGCTACAGCATGGACAATATTATGACCGACACTAATCTTGTGTGGCTTCAGTAAGAAAGGAGGCGGAGCCATGGAGGACAATCGGCTTGCCCAGCTGCCCCAGGCTCTGCTGCCCTGGTATGAAAAAAACCGCCGGGACCTGCCCTGGCGGCAGGACCGGGAGCCTTACCATGTGTGGCTGTCGGAGATTATGCTCCAGCAGACCCGGGTGGAGGCGGTGAAGGGCTACTATACCCGCTTCCTGGAGGCACTGCCCACCATAGAGGCCTTGGCAAAGGCCCCTCAGGAACAGTTATATAAACTGTGGGAGGGACTGGGCTATTACAGCCGGGTGCGAAACCTCCAAAAGGCTGCGAAGGTTCTATGCGCCGAGTACGGTGGGCAGATGCCCGGAGACTATCAGAAGGTCCGGGCCCTTCCCGGCATCGGCCCCTATACCGCCGGAGCAATCTGCTCCATCGCCTTCAATCTGCCCACCCCGGCGGTGGACGGCAATGTGCTGCGGGTGATCTCCCGGCTGGAAAATGATGCGACCCCCATCGATTTGCCTGCCTGTAAAAAAGCGGTGGAGGAGAAGCTCCGGCGGATTTACCCGGTGGAAGCCGGGGATTTTACCCAGGCCCTCATGGAGCTGGGAGCCACAGTCTGCGGCCCAAACCGGGAACCGGACTGTATCAACTGCCCCTGTGCCCCCTTCTGCCGGGGAAGAATAGAGGGGACGGCCCGGGAGCTTCCTGTCCGCCTGCCCAAAAAGGAGCGAAGGCCTGAGGACCTGACGGTATTCATCCTCCGCCGGGAGGGAAAATACGCCGTTTGCCGCCGTGGTGCCACGGGACTGCTGGCAGGTCTTTGGGAATTTCCCAATGTACCCGGAAAGCTGACCCTACCCCAGGAGGTTAAATACCTGGAGGATTTGGGCTTTGGACTGCGGCAGGTATGGCGGCAGGTGGAAAAGAAGCATATTTTCACCCATATTCAGTGGAATATGCAGGGATTTTACGCAGAGGTGACCGGGGAAGGCGGAGACTGGATATGGCTGACCCCGGAGGAGATTAAGAAGGGGGCGGCACTGCCTACGGCGTTCCGCCAGTTTTGGGAGGAGAGAGAAGATGTTTGATTACCATATCCATACCCGGGTTTCCTTTGACGGAAAGCAGTCTGCCCAGGAGGCACTGGCTGCTGCGGAAGCTGCGGGACTTCGGGAGATTTGCTTTACGGACCATGTGGACTATGACCCCGGCAACCCAGCCAATGTGATGGCCTTTTCCAATGAGGACTACCACAAAGCCTATGACAATCTGAAAAGCGACCGGGTGAAAATCCGCCGGGGCATGGAGTTCGGTCTGACCACCGACAACCAGGCCCAGCTGAAAAAGGACCTGGCCCGGCGTAATTTTGATTTTGTCCTGGGCTCCATCCACTTTGTGGAGGGGCGGGATGTGTACTTTGCCCCTTACTGGCAAGGGAAAACCCAGGAGCAGGCAGAGCGGATTTACCTGGAGACCACCCTGGCCTGCGTGGAGTGCCAGGAGGACTATGATGTGCTGGCTCACCTGACCTACATCGGCAAGGCCCCGGGAAATGTCCGTGGCCTTCCGGTGCTCTATGCCAACCACCGTACCCTGGTGGACGAAATCCTCCGGGTACTGGCAAAAAAGGGGAAGGGTCTGGAGCTGAACACCAGCGGCAAGGACCGTTGCGGCGCCTTCCTCCCCGACGAGCCCTATTTCCGCCGGTTCCGGGAGCTGGGGGGAGAGATTGTCACCATCGGCTCTGATGCCCACACCGCCGACCGGGTAGGCCAGTATTCCCAGGACGCCTGCCGCCTCCTGAAGGATATCTTCGGTCATGTCTGCACCTTTGAAAACCGCCAGGTTCGGTTTCATCAGCTTTGAAAAATCGCCCCGCTTCTTTGGAAGCAGGGCGATTTTTTAGCCATAATTTTCTCTGAGATATGCAATCGCCTGGCGGTAGCCATCCAGGCCTTGGCCCTGGATGGTTTTCACGCAGGCCATCCCGGCATAGGAAACCTGCCGGAAAGGCTCTCTGGCGTCCACCTGGGAGATGTGAACCTCCACAGCGGGGATTGCCACCGCCTTCAGAGCATCCAGAATGGCGACGGAGGTGTGGGTATAGGCGGCGGGGTTAATCACTATGCCGTCAAAACAGCCGTAGGCCGCCTGGATTTTATCCACCAGGGCTCCTTCGTGGTTGGATTGAAACTGCTCCACCGTGACCCCCAGGGCCTTTCCGGTCTCCTCCAGAATGGCCAGGAGCTCCTGAAAGGACTGCTTGCCGTAAATATCCGGCTCCCGGATACCCAGCATATTGATATTGGGGCCGTTCAGTACCAGAATTTTCATGCCATATCCTCCTGGGTCAGAATCTGGGAAAGGGTGTCCTCCAAAGTCTTGTTGTTGTCCACAATCTTGTCTGCAAAGGCCTCATACAAGGGCTTGCGATGATTGAACATCTCCTCCAGATTCCCAGCCTGGGACAGAGGCCGCCCTTCTGTGGGTAGGTGAGCAATCTCCCTTTGGAGGAAATAGATGGTGCCGTTCTGATGGAGAAGGGGATAGTTCTCCTCACGGGTGACACAGCCGCCGCCGGTGGCAATCACCAGCCCGGAGGCTTTTCCCAGTTCTCCCAGAACCTGGGTCTCCCGCTTCCGGAAGCCATCCTCGCCCTCCCGGGCAAAGATTTCCGGAATGGTCATCCCCACAGCCTCCCGGATAACCACATCCGTATCCACGAACTTTTTTCCGGTCTTTTGGGCCAGGAGCTTTCCTACCGTGGATTTTCCGCAGCCGGGCATCCCAATGAGAATCAGGTTCTCCATGGGGCGGCGGATCTGGTGGTAGACCTGTCCAATGGTTTCCTTGGAAATTTCCTTCAGCATAAACCACTGGGCGCTTTCCACCGCCTGGGCTACCAGCATCCAAAGACCGTTCTCTGTGATGCAGCCCTTTGCCTCCGCATCCATCAGAAGCTGCGTCCGGGCAGGATTGTAGATGAGATCCAGCACCCCTTCCAGCTGGGGAAACAGGGCTACATCCACAGGAGCCACGCCGGTGTTGGGATACATTCCCACTGGGGTTGCATTGACAATCACCCGGGCATCCTGGTGTTTTTGAAGATTTTCATAGTTGTCCGGCCCCTGGCGGGAGATGACTACCACCTGAGCCCCTTTCTCCTGCAGTACCGCCTGAGCGGTGACAGAGGCACCTCCGCTGCCCAGAACCAGCACTTTTTTTCCGGCAACCGACAGACCGGATTTTTCCAGCATGGAGGTAAAGCCGGAGTAATCCGTGTTATGCCCAATCAGATCCCCCGCAACATCCCGAACCAGGGTGTTCACAGCACCCAGCCTCTGGGCGGTGGGGGTTAGCTTCTTACAGTAGGGGATGACGGCTTTCTTATAGGGGATGGTTACATTGATTCCGGAGAAATCGCCATTTTTCAGAAATTCCTCCAGCTCCTCCGGCTTTTTTTCAAACAGGGTATAGGTGTAATCCCCCAAAAGACCATGAATCCGGGGGGAGTAGCTGTGCCCCAGCTTTTCACCCAGCAAACCGCAAATCATCATACCACCTCGGAGTAACTGCCCAGATACTTGAATTCCTCGCACAGATCATCCAGCTCACACATGAGCTGCACAAACTCCTGGGAGTAGATGGAGGTCTCCAAATCAAAGTAGAACATGAACTCGAAATCCCGGTCAGGGATAGGTCTGGATTCCAGCTTGATTACATTGATTCCCAGTACATACAGTCGGGCCAGAACCTTATACAGGGTACCGGGCTTGTGGGGCAGCACCATCATGATGCTGGTCTTGTCCGCACCGGGATAGATTTCCAGATTCTTGCTGATGCAGATAAAGCGGGTACGGTTGTTGCCCTTGTCCTGAATGCTGTCTGCCAGGCTGCACAGCCCATAGATTTCCTCGCAGTTTTTGCTGGAAATGGCGGCAGCGTGATTGTTCTGGGACTGGGCCACCATCTGGGCAGCCACAGCGGTATTTTCCACAGGGATAATCTTCACACCAGGCATATTCTTGAGGAAATCGCTGCACTGGTTGATGGCCTGCTCATGGGAGTAAATCTCCTGAATGTCCGAGAGCTTTGCCCCGGGCTTTGCCAGCAGGTTGTGGTCGATTTTCAGCCGGAAGGTGCGAACAATGGAGAAGTTGTGGTGAATCATCAGGTCGTAAACCTTCTTCACAGAGCCGGCGGTGGAGTTTTCAATGGGGAGGATTCCGTACTGGCACAACCCCTGCTCGATGGCTCCAAAAATGGCATCGAAGTTTTTGAAGTACATAATCATGGGGTTCTTGAAAATCTTCTCACAGGCAATCTGAGAATAGGCGCCCTCCACACCCTGACAGGCCACCATAGGAGCCTGAGGGAACAGCTTGGGGGTGTTCTCAATGGAGTCGGTAATCTTCCGGTAAAGCTCTGTAGCGGTGCTGTTCTGCTTGCTCTGGTAGCTGCGGCTCAGCTCAAAAATCATGGAGTACAGCACCCGGGTGTAGTCGTCCATGTCGGGACCTGCCAGCTTGGCCACCTCCTGCAGCTTCTGCCGCTCTCTTGCAGGAACGTAGATGGGCAGGTCATTTTCTTTCTTATATGCGGCGATGTCCCGGGTAATCTCCATCCGCTGGGTGAAAAGACTCACCAGTTGATCGTCAATATTATCGATTTTTTCCCTCAGTTGTGTAATGTCCATATGAAATCCTCCTGTCTTTCTTTTCAAAGGTTTGCGCATAAATAGCTGTCGAAAAGGGCAATGGCTGCGGCGGCCTCCACCACAGGAACTGCTCTTGGGACAATACATGGGTCATGGCGCCCCTGGATTTCCAGGGGGCAGGGGGTACAGGTGCTGTAATGCACGCTCTGCTGCTGCCGGGCAATGGAGGGGGTGGGCTTGAAGGCTGCCCGGAAGGTCAGGGGCATGGCGTTGGTAATTCCCCCCAAGATTCCGCCGCTGTGATTGGTGGTGGTCTGAATCTTGCCCTGGGCGATGACAAAGGCATCGTTGTTTTCGCTGCCGGTCATATCCGCCACCTGGAACCCGGCTCCAAATTCCAGCCCCTTTACGGCGGGAATCCCATAAACAATCCCAGCAATCCGGCTCTCCATGCCGCCGAACATGGGGTCGCCCCACCCGGCGGGAAGTCCGGTCACATAGCAGCTGATTACACCGCCCACGCTGTCTTTCCGGGCTCTGGCCTCTGCGATTCTCTGGCGCATAGCCTCCCCGGCGGCGGGATTTACCACAGGAAAGTCTTTCCCAATCCGGGAAAGCTCCGGGCAGGTTGGGTCCAGCGGCTCATCGGCCACGCCGCCGATGGAATCAATTTTGGCGGCAATGGTAATACCCATAGCTTCCAGCCACTGCTTGCAAAGCCCTCCCGCAATACACAAGGGGGCTGTCAGCCGCCCGGAAAAGTGTCCGCCTCCCGCCACGTCCTGAAAGCCCTTGTACTTGACCTGGGCGGTGTAGTCTGCGTGGCCCGGCCTGGGGGTGTCCAGAAGATTGCTGTAATCCTTGGAGCGGGTATTGTGATTGTAAATCACGGCACTGATGGGTGCGCCGCAGGTGTGACCGTTTACAATGCCGCTGAGAAACTCCGGCGCATCTGCTTCCTTCCGGGGGGTTGAGTAGTCGTTTTGTCCGGGGGCTCTCCGGTTGAGAAAGGCTTGCAGCTTTTCCAAGTCCACAGAAAGACCGGCGGGAATCCCGTCCAGACACATGCCGATGGCAGGGGAGTGGGACTGCCCGAAAATGGACAGCTTCAGATGTTCACCGTAGGTACTGCTCATAGCGGCCTCCTGACTTCTTGTAATCCTCCCAGAAGGAGGGGTAAGATTTTTCCACGCACTGGGCTCCCAGAATGGTCACAGGCCCCTGGGCGATGGTGGCGGCGATGGCAGCCGCCATAGCAATCCGGTGGTCTGCGGCAGAGTCGATGGTGCAGCCCTGAAAAGTACCGGGATAAACGGTAAAGCTGTTCTCCTCTGCATGAGTTTTGACACCCAAACGGGCAAGCATCTGGGAGACAGAGGCAACCCGGTCGGATTCTTTCAGCCGCAAACGGCGGATGTTGGTAAACACAGCCCCTTTTTTGGCGGCTGCCACCACGGATAAAATAGGAACCAAATCCGGGATGTCCCCGGCATCAATGGTGATGTGCTCTTCCAGAGCCTCCAGAAGGGCTTTTGCCGCCCGGTCCCCCTGGGGGGAATCCTCCTCCAGCCCGGTAACCGAAACCAGAGAGCCCAGAGCTCCGGCTGCCAGAAAGAAAGCGCCGTTACTCCAGTCCCCCTCCACGGCCAGTTCCCCGGGAGATTGGAAGGGGTAAGCATAGGAAAAGTTCGGCAGGGAGATTTTGACTCCAAAAATCTCCAGGGCTTTTTCCGTCATGGCGATGTAGGGAGCGGATTCAATTTTTCCTGTAATTTCCAGCGTACTTTTCCCGGGAATCAGGGACAGGGCCCACAGAAGACCGGAAATATACTGGCTGGATACGCTTCCGCTGATATGATAGTCTCCGGCTTTCAGCCGCCCCACACAGCGAAGGGTCTGGGGGGTGGGTCTTTCCAGACGGCAGCCCATCCGCTCCATCTCCTCCCAAAGAGGGGAGAGGGGCCGCTGGGGCAGCCGACCTGCCAGCAAAAAGGTTGCATCCACCCCCAACGCTCCTACAATGGGCAGAAGGAACCGCAATGTGGAGCCGCTCTCCCCACAGTCCAGGACTGCGGTCTGGGAAAAGGCGGAAATGGGGGAGATTTCGTAGCCCCAATCCTTCCGGGATATATCCGCACCCAGCGCCCGGAGACATTGGGCGGTGGCTTCAATATCAGCATTGGTCTGCTGACAAATCAGCCGGGTAGGGGAGGCAGAAAAGGCAGCACAAATCAGAAGGCGATGGGCCTGAGACTTGGAGGGGATGGCTTTCACTTCCCCCTGAAGCTTTTTGGGATTGATTACAATATCCATCATGCAAGCCCTGCCTTAATAAAGCTTTGTAATTGGCCAACGGGAGTGGGCAGGAGAATGCAGTCCCCAATCTCCCGGGGAACCACCAGATTCACGGTACCGCCGGAGCGCTTTTTGTCCGACAGGGCAGAGGTGAAAAGCTGCTGGGCTGAATACCCGGTGGTCAGGGGGAATCCGAACTTCTCCAAAATCTCATGGATGGCATCTACCGTATCCCCGGAGGTGATTCCGGCTTTTTCGCCGGCTCTTGCCACAATGGCCATTCCGGTGGCCACAGCCTCTCCGTGGGAGATGGTAAAGTGGCTCTGGGCTTCAATGCCGTGACCGATGGTGTGCCCCAGATTCAGCTTCTGCCGGGCACCGGTGTCAAATTCATCCTCTGCCACCACATTCCGCTTCAATTCCACACACCGGGCGATGACTGCCTCCCGGTCAAAGGAAAATCCCTCTGCCAACAGCTTGTCAAAGAGCACCTTGTCGTAAAGCACACCGTACTTGATAATCTCCCCGCAGCCGTCCCGGAAAATCTCCTGGGGCAGGGTGGAAAGAGCATCCATGTCGCACAGTACAAGACTGGGCTGGTAAAAAGCACCGGCCAAATTCTTTCCGGCGGGTAAATCAATGGCGGTCTTACCTCCTACGGAGGAATCCACCATGGAAAGCAGAGAGGTGGGAATTTGCACATAGGCAATGCCCCGCAGATAGGTAGCAGCCACAAATCCCGTCAGGTCTCCTGTGACACCGCCCCCCAGAGCAACCAGCACATCGCTGCGGGTCAGCTTGTTTTCTGCCAGAAAATTGAGAATTTTCAGATAGTTTTCCCCGTTTTTGCTGGCTTCTCCTGCTGGAAAGGTGTAGTGAATGACAGCAAGTCCGGCATCTTTCAGGCTTGCTTCCAGGGTGCTGCCATACAGGCCCCACACGGTTTCGTCGCTGACAATGGCGGCGGTATTTCCTTTGCAGAAGGGCAAAATACGGCTTCCCGTCTGGGAAAGTAAGCCTTTTCCCACAATCACCTGATAATTTCTGGAAGCGGGTACATCAATAGTAGTCATCCGTCTACCTCCTTTTTACGTCTCCTGCCATCCTCCAGAAGCTGCACCAACTGTGCCTCATCCTCCCGGACAATGGCATCCCGGTACTGGCACAAGCTGTGGATATACACATCCAGCTCCTTGAGAATGTTCTCTTTGTTGGCAAGGAACAGCTCCGCCCACATCCCCGGATTCAGCCAGGCCACCCGGGTCAAATCCTTATAGCTGCCGGCGGAAAAGCCCTTGTGGGCAGCTGCCGTGGGGGATTTGATATAGGCGTTGCTGACGATATGGGGCATCTGGGAGGTGAAGGCAATCATCTCGTCGTGCTTTTCTCCGGTGGTTACAGAGAACTTCCCAAAATGACAGGGGGCAAGGGCCTCCACCGCCCGTTCCAGAAGCCGGGCATCGTCAAATCTGGGGGGGACAAGCACCATAGGGGCACCCTGAAAGAGATTGGAACGGCTGTACTTAAAGCCCGATTGGTGAGAACCGGCCATAGGATGTCCGCCGATAAAAGTGAATCCATATTTTTCCGCCACCGGGAAGGCGAAATCGCAGATTTCCTTTTTTACACCGCAGCAGTCCATCACCAGTGCTTCCGGGGAAATCTTCCCGGCGTTTTCCTCCAGCCAGGCGATACATCCGCCGGTGTAGATTGCCAGGAGAATCAAATCACATTGGGGAATGGTTTCCTGATTCAAAGGCGCTTCCACAGCTCCTGCCAGCTGGGCAAATTCCAGAATGGAAGCGTCCTGATCCTGGGCAAATACCCGGTGCCCGGCCTTGGCGTAGGCTCTGGCCAGGGAGCCCCCAATCAGGCCCAGACCCAGGATTCCCACTCTCATTTAATGGCCTCCCGCACTCTCTCCACAGCCTGCTGCAGCTGGGCAAACTGCTCCAGATTCAGGGACTGGGCACCGTCACACAGGGCACAGGCAGGATTGTTGTGTACTTCCACCATGATGCCGTCCGCTCCGGCAGCGGCGGCGGCAACGGCCATGGAGGGCACCAAAGAAGCACGGCCTGTGGCGTGGCTGGGGTCCACCACCACCGGCAGGTGGGTCAGCTCGTGAAGAACAGGAACGGCGGAAAGATCCAGAGTGTTTCTGGTGTAGGTCTCGTAGGTACGGATACCCCGTTCACACAAAATGATATTTTCATTGCCTTCGCTCATGATGTATTCAGCGCTCATGAGCAGCTCCTGCAAGGTGTTGGCCAGGCCCCGCTTCAGCAAGATGGGCTTGTGAGTTTTGCCCAGCTCCTGGAGCAGGTCGAAGTTCTGCATATTTCTGGCACCCACCTGAATGATGTCCACATCCTCAAATAAATCCAGGGAGCGGATGTTCATAATCTCTGTGATGATGGGAAGTCCGGTGGCTTTCTTTGCCTCCAGCAGCAGCCGGATACCTTCTCCTTTCAACCCCTGGAAGGCGTAGGGGGAGGTACGGGGCTTGAAAGCGCCGCCCCGGAGAATCTGGGCACCGGACTCCTTGACGGACTGGGCCACGGCGATGATCTGCTCTTCCGTTTCCACGGAGCAGGGGCCGGCAATCATGGCAAAGTAGCCGCTGCCGATTTTTACACCCCCGGCATCAATGATGCTGTCGTTGGGATGGAACTTCCGGTTGGCCTGCTTGAAGGGCTCCGAAACCCGCTTCACGCTTTCCACAATCTCCAGACTGCCCAAAAGCTCCATATCCACCCGGCTGGTATCGCCAATAAGACCCAGTACGGTAAATTCCTGTCCCTCAGAGACGTGGACATCCAGGGACATGTTTTTCAGCCAGCTGAGTAGGTGATCCAGCTGCTGCTTGGTGGTTCCTCTTTTCAATACGGCAATCATAAGTAACCTCTCCTATCTGATAAAAAAATAATGCCGTACAGATTGTGCATCTGTGCGGCATTTGGAAATACAACAATAAATTTTGGGAGGCAGCACAAATCGCTATTACTTTTTACGGAAGAAAAAGTAATAGTTGCTAAAGTAAAACTTTGCAGAAACAGAGTAAGCGACCATCGATAGGGCCTCCCGATACTTAGCTTTTTCTTATTATAGCATAGTCATCAAAAAAAGCAAGGGCAAATTTGGCAAATCTGTCATAAAAATGACGAAATTACTGCCGGCTTTGTATCAGCCGGTCCAAGACAGAGCTGCAAACAAAGACGGAAAAAGCAGCATCCGTATGTACACTTCTGGGGCGGCTGAGATAATCCTTGTGATAGGCGCGGATCAGATTGAAGACCGTTTCGTTGCTGCTCACAGGATTGTGGCGATAATAGGACAACAGGGCGGGAATATACTGCTGAAGTTTTGCTTCGTAGCTGCAATGCTCCTTCAGGTTGTCCCCGAAGGCTTCGTTGTGGGCGAAGGTAAAGGCGTCAGCTGTGTAGTGAATCAGCTTACCGATTTTGTAGTAGTCCAGCAAACGGAGCTTTTTCTTCCGCTCCAGCTTATAGGAGAGCCGTCCCATATATCGGGTGGTGTTGCCCCAGTTATGGCCCCGCATCCACTCGTGACGAAAAGAACCCTTGAAATAGGTTGTAAAGTTTTTGTCCGGTTCCACACAACCCAGCTTGAACGCTCTGGAGTACCGCCGGGGGAGGGTGGAAATATATTGATCTGCCAAATAGGAACCTAACTGCTTGTGACAAAGCGCTTTCATAGGTTTCCACCTTTCCAATCAAATTTCCAATATTATAGCATAGTTGGTACGAAATGAAAAGAACTTTTTTGTAATTTTTGGATTTGAAAAGTAAAAGATATTTATGGAAAAAGACACAAAACGTGATTGCACCGGAATGAGAAAAGAAAACCGGAGTCATGCGGCAAGGTTCCGTTCCGGAATGATGACAGGAAAAATGGGAGGAAACCTTTGTTTGGTTGACA
>DVGG01000001.1 GCA_018712825.1 Candidatus Faecousia excrementipullorum
CGAGAGATTTTTTGTCAGACAAAAGAATGGAAAACAGGGGAATACTGTATGTATTTCCTGTTTTTCATTCTGCATGGCTGGCGAAAAAGATAAGCTTTCCAGCCGCAGACGATTTGTTCAGAGATTCCCTATATCCCCAAACCCTTCCCGACCCATGTCCATGCTGGGAGTTCGGGAAAAGTTTTCCCCACAGGAAAATTTTGGATTGGGGCTTGACAAATGAAGGGTTGTTGTGTATACTGTTGGCAGTTAGCGAAAGCTAACAAAAATTCAACCATACTGTTAGCCTGTGCTAACATCAAACCGGGAAGGGAGGCATACCCATGACCTTAATGGAAGCCCAGGTAGGGCAGGAATACACCATCAGAGCCATCGAAACCCAGGACGAGGAGATGGACGCCTTTCTGTTTTCCCTGGGGTGCTACACCGGGGAGACCATTACGGTGGTTTCCCACCTGAAGGACAGCTGCGTGGTCTGCGTAAAAGACGGACGGTACAACATGGATAACCAGCTGGCATCGGCCATAGTGGTGGCGTAACGCCACCCCTGTTTTTTGCTGTATAGTTAGCATATGCTAATCGTATAGAAAAGAAAATGAGGAGGAGAAGTTATGAGAATTGCGTTGGCGGGCAATCCCAACTCGGGAAAAACCACCATGTACAACGCCCTCACCGGCAGAAATGAGAAGGTGGGCAACTGGGCGGGGGTGACGGTGGAGAAAAAGATCCACCCCATCAAAAAGTCCTTTTGTCCCGGAGATCAGGAGCTCCTTGCAGTGGATCTGCCCGGCGCCTACTCCATGTCTCCCTTCACCAGCGAGGAGAGCATCACCAGCGCCTATGTGAAGCAGGAGAGCCCCGATGTGATTATCAACATCGTGGACGCCACCAATTTAAGCCGCAGCCTGTTTTTCACCACCCAGCTGCTGGAGCTGGGCATCCCTGTGGTGGTGGCCCTGAACAAAAGCGACCTGAAGGACAAAAAGCAGACCCAGATTGACGAAAAGCTTCTGTCCCAGAAGCTGGGCTGCCCGGTGGTGGCCACGGTATCCACGGAAGCCAAGGGCCTTGAAGCGCTGGTACGCCAGGCGGCTGCCCGGCGGGGGGCAGCCCAGACCGCACCCTTCCACCAGGGGGATGTGGATCTGACAGACAAGAAGGCTGTGGAGGCTGCGGACCGGCGGCGGTTTGACTTTGTAAACGCCGTGGTAAAGGACGTGGAGACCCGGAAGGTGCTGACCCGGGAGAAGACCACCAGCGACAAAATCGACAAGGTGCTCACCAACCGGTGGCTGGGGATTCCCATTTTCGCCCTGGTGATGTTTCTGGTGTTTGAGATTTCCCAGACTTATCTGGGTGCCTGGATTGCAGAGGGCGTGGAGCTGCCCAGCGGCAAAACCATTCCCGGCCTGGTGACCCTTCTGGAGGAGTTCCAGGGCTGGGTGGGTGAGCTGATGGCAAATGCCAACCCGCTCCTGAGCGCTCTTCTGGTGGACGGCATCATCGGCGGCGTGGCGGCTGTGGTAAGCTTCCTGCCTCTTGTGATGGTGATGTACTTCCTCATCGCCCTTCTGGAGGACTGCGGCTATATGTCCCGGGTGGCGGTGGTGCTGGACCCCATTTTCAAGAAGGTGGGTCTTTCCGGCAAGTCCGTCATTCCCTTCGTCATCACCATCGGCTGCGCCGTGCCGGGCATCATGGCCTGCCGTACCATCCGCAACGAGCGGGAGCGCAGAGCCACGGCAATGCTGGCTCCCTTCATGCCCTGCGGTGCCAAAATCCCGGTGATTGCCCTGATTGCCGGTGCCTTCTTTGATAACGCCGGCTGGGTCAGCGCCACGATGTACCTTACGGGCATTGTGCTGATTTTCCTGGGAGCCCTCCTGGTGAACAAAATCGCCGGGTACAAAAACCGCAAGTCCTTCTTCCTCATGGAGCTGCCGGAGTACAAGGCACCCTCCTTGTGGTTCGCCTTCAAGGCCATGTGCAGCCGGGGCTGGGCCTATATCGTAAAGGCCGCCACCATCATCCTGCTGTGCAATGCGGCGGTACATATCATGCAGACCTTCAGCTGGAGCTTTGCTGTGGCAGAGTCCCCCGACAGCTCCATCCTGGCCTCCATTGCCGGCCCCTTTGCCTGGGTGCTGGTGCCCATTGTGGGTGTGCTGTCCTGGCAGCTGGCAGCGGCGGCAGTCACCGGCTTCGTTGCCAAGGAAAATGTGGTGGGAACCCTGGCGGTGTGCTTTGCCGGCCTGGAGAACTTCATCGACACCGATGAGCTGGCTATCATCGAAGGCTCCGGCACCCAGGTGGCAGGCATCATCGCCATTACCAAAGTGGCTGCCCTGGCTTACCTCATGTTCAACCTCTATACACCCCCCTGCTTTGCCGCCATCGGCGCCATGAATTCCGAGATGAAGAGCCGCAAGTGGGTCTGGGCAGGCATCGGCCTTCAGATGGGTGTGGGCTATACCGTGGGCTACCTGGTCTACACCGTTGGCACTCTGATCACCGCCCCGGAAACCCTGAATGTCACCGCAGCCCTCTGCGGTCTGGCAGTGGTAGCTGTCTTTGTGGGAGTGCTGGCGGCCCTGATTCGCAACACCAACCGGAAGCTGAAAGGGGAGTACGCCCTGACAGCTGCCAGAAAGGCATAACTATGGATATTGTGCTTATTCTTATCATCGCAGCCATTCTGGGAGGCGCCATCTGGTACCTTCGCAGAGCCAAAAAGCAGGGGCAGACCTGCGTAGGCTGTCCCCATGGGAAGCAGTGCCAGGGGCATTGCGACTGCGGTCATCACGACCATTGACAAAAGGGGAGACCGGAACCTCCGGTCTCCCCGCCCCCAAAGGGTTTCTTTTTTTTACATAGCGGTTAGCATATGCTAACTCAGAAAGGAGAAGGACCATGAGTGTGGTAATCGTAGGAGGCAATGAATGTATGGCCCGGCGGTATGTGGAAATCTGCCGGGAATACCGTTGCAAGGCCAAGGTTTTCCCAAAATCCGATGCCGCCCTGAAGAGCATCGGCGACCCGGATCTTCTGGTGCTGTTCACGGGAACGGTTTCCCACAAGATGGTCCGCTCCACCCTGCGGGAAACCCGGGGTAAGGCAGTGAAGATTGTCCGGTGTCACACCAGCTCCGCCTCTGCCTTGCGAAACATTTTGCAGACCCATACCTGAAAGGAGGAAGCACCATGCCGGATGCCATGATTGTGCGCCACTGCGCCCCCACACTGGCGGGGCTGAAAACAGCCAGCATGTTCACCTGTCCCTTCCAAAGCCGGGAGGAGATGAACCGGCAGGTCAGCCGGCTGAACCGTCGGCTTGCCCCCAAGGGAATCCGGGTGCTGCCTCTGCGGTTCCGGGGAGGCAGGGGCCTCATTTACCTGTACCGCCCCGGCTGGCTGAACCGGGACTTGCAGCAGGCCGAGACCAGAAGCATTCTTGCCCGCTGCGGCTACGGCTGGGACACCTGTGCCGGACAGCTTCGCCGCCTCCGGCAGCGGCTGGAATCCAGCCGGGAGTTTCCCCATGAAATCGGACTGTTTTTGGGATATCCTCCGGAGGATGTCCGGGGCTTCATGGAGGAAAAGGCGGAAAATTATAAATGCGTAGGTTGTTGGAAGGTTTACGGCGACCCGGAGAGGGCGCAAAGAACCTTCGACCGATATAAAAAGTGCACCGACGCCTATTGCCGGTGCCTGGAAAAAGGCAGACCCATAGAGGGTCTTGCGGTCATCAGGAAAGGAAGTTGATCATATGGGAAAAATTGCAGTGGTATACTGGAGCGGCACCGGCAACACCGAGGCCATGGCTCAGGCAGTGGCGGAAGGCGCCCGGGAAAAGGGCGCAAAGGTGGCGGTGTTCACCCCCACGGAGTTTGACAGCGCCATGGTGGAGGACTTTGACGCCATCGCCTTCGGCTGCCCCTCCATGGGGGCGGAGCAGCTGGAGGAGAGCGAGTTTGAGCCCATGTTCTCCGCCTGTGAACCCCGGCTCCGGGGAAAGCTCCTGGGTCTGTTCGGCTCCTACGGCTGGGGGGATGGGGAGTGGATGCGCTCCTGGGAGGAGACCTGCACCGCCCGGGGAGCGGTGCTTGCCTGTGAAAGCGTCATCTGCCAGGAAACCCCCGACCAGGAAGCCCTAAAGGCTTGCCAATCCCTGGGCGCCGCCCTGGCATAATATCAAAAACCAAAGGCCGCAGCTGCTTGCTGCGGCCCTTTTTCTCAGGGATACGCAAACGCAAAGAAAGCCCGGCCGGTGGCGAAGGAGAATAACGTTCGGCCCTTCACCCGGAAGGAATAGAAGGCATCGCAGCCGGGGCTTTCCCGGATGAGACGGTGCATGGCACCAATCTCCGGTGCCCGGAGAAGGTGCCCGGCCGGGGCTTCCCGGGCCAGTCCCCCTGCCGGATTACCAGCTCCCCGGAAATCCGGCAGCCGCCCCCTTCCAGATTCAGCCGGATGCCCTGCCGCCCCAGAGAGTTTTCTCCCAGCCGGACGGTGAAATTCCCCTTGTCAAAGGTGAGCCTTTCCCCCGGCAGGGGAAGAAAGAAGGCCTTTTCGTCGGTGATGACCTGCAAAGAGCAGGTGGTTTTCCCCCGGAATCGGTGCCGGGCGGGAATCAGGGCCAGAGTCTTGTCCTCTTCCTGGCACTTAAAGTACCACCCCTCAAAATAATTGCCCAATACAACCCCTCATTTCCCGGTTTTTTGCATATTTTGTGTGCCCCGGGAAAATAATATTCAGGAAAAAAAGAAAGGGGACGAAAGATGGAGAGTTTGTGGAGCGCCACCGCCTCCTTGCCGGTGTTTCCCCGGCTGGAGGCGGATAAGCGGACGGATGTGCTGATTATTGGAGGCGGCATGGCAGGCCTTCTTTGCGCCTACCTTCTGGAGCAGGCGGGGGTCAGCTATCTTCTGGTGGAGGCCGGGGAGATTGGGGCCGGGGTCACGGGAAACACCACGGGCAAAATCACTGCCCAGCACGGTCTGGAATACACCCGGCTTCTGAAGGAATTTCCGGTGGAGCTGGTACGGCAGCACTGGCAGGCTCAGACCCAGGCGGTGGAGGATTTGTCCCGGCTGTGCCGGAAGATTCCCTGTGATTTTCAGGAAAAGGATGCCTTCGTTTTTGCCCGGGACAATTTGGAGGCCCTGGAAAAGGAAGCCCTGGCCATGGCAAAGGTGGGGGCGGCCCCGGAGCTGGTGTCCGACCTGCCCCTGCCCTTTGTGGCGCAAGGTCTGAAAATCCCCCACCAGGGACAGTTTCATCCCCTGAAATTCCTGGAGGGGATTGCCCGGGGGCTGCACATTTATGAGCATACCCGGGTGCTGGAGCTGTCGGGGAACACCGCCGTCACCGACCGGGGAGACATCCGGGGGGAGAAAATCATCGTGGCCACCCATTTCCCCTTTCTCAACCGCCGTGGGGCCTATTTCCTGAAAATGTACCAGCAGCGCTCCTATGTGCTGGCGCTGGAGGGGGCAGCCCAGGTGGAGGGGATGTATATTGAGGCAGAGCCGGGGGGACTGTCCTTCCGGAATTATGGTAACCTGCTGCTTCTGGGAGGCGGGGGACACCGCACCGGCAAGGCCGGGGGCGGCTGGGAGTATCTGCGGCAAAAAGTCCAGCGGTACTACCCCGCAGCCCGGGAGTGTTACCACTGGGCTGCCCAGGACTGCATGACCCTGGACGGCATGGCCTATGTGGGGCCTTATTCCCGGGGCACCCGGAACCTGTATGTGGCCACCGGCTTTCACAAGTGGGGCATGACCGGCTCCATGGCGGCGGCAACCCTTCTGCGGGACATGGTGCTGGAAAAGGAAAACCCCTACGCCCGGGTATTT
Organism: Candidatus Faecousia excrementipullorum; assembly: GCA_018712825.1. Classification (GTDB taxonomy): domain Bacteria; phylum Bacillota; class Clostridia; order Oscillospirales; family Oscillospiraceae; genus Faecousia; species Faecousia excrementipullorum. Next base: position 5,855 of record DVGG01000001.1, read on the forward strand.
GCCCCGGACAGGCCCATGCTCCGGCCCCAGCTGGGGGTGAACGCCTGGGAGGCGACACGAAGCCTTCTCACCTTCCGCACCCCCCGGTGCCCCCACTTAGGCTGCTCCCTGGTGTGGAACCCCCAGGAGCACGCCTGGGAGTGCCCCTGCCACGGCTCCCGGTTCTCCCAATCCGGCAAGGTTCTGGATAACCCAGCCAACAAAAATATGAAAAAGAAATAAGGAAACTCTGAATAAATCGTCTGCGGCTGGAAAGCTTATCTTTTTTGCCATCCACGCAGAATGAAAAACAGGAAATACATACAGTATTCCCCTGTTTTCCATTCTTTTGTCTGACGAAAAATCTCACGCTGCCAGCTCTTGCCAATTTATTCAGAGCTTCCATAAAAAATTCCCTGGCAGCTTTTGCTGCCAGGGAAAAACGTTTGCGTCAATCCTTGTCTATATCTCTTTCCAGAATGGTGCCGTCGGCGGCGGAGATGGTGTATTCGTATTCCGTACCATTCACCCGGAACTCCACCTCATATTCCAGCCGGCCGTCGTCATTGTCCTTCTCCACCTGCAGATTCTGAACCTGGGAGGCGGTGAAGCCTGCATCGGACAGGGCGATGGACTTGGCCTTTTCTGCGCCGATGTCGGAACCGGCGGAGGGCTGGGTGGTCTGGGAGCCGCCGTGCTCCTCCTTGTCCTGCTTCAGGATGGTGCCGTCGGTGCCGGAGATGGTGTAGTCATATTCGGTGCTGCCTGCATAGAATTCCACCTCATATTCCAGCCGGCCGTCGTCATAGTCCTTTTCCACCTTCAGGCGCTGAACCTGGGAGGCGGTGAAGCCTGCATGGGACAGGGCAATGGACTTGGCCTTTTCTGCGCCGATATCGGAACCGGTGGAGGGCTGAGTGGGCTGGGTGGTGTGGGAACCGCCCTCCTGCTCCACATCCTGCTCCAGAATGGTGCCGTCCACGCCGGAGATCACATAGTCATATTCGGTGCTGCCTACATAGAACTCGATTTCATATTCCAGCTGACCGTCGTCATAGTCCCGTTCCACCCGCAGGTTCCGTACCTGGGAGGCGGTGACGCCGGCGGCTTCCAGGGCGATGGACTTGGCTTTTTCCGTGCCGATGTCCGTGGTTCCGGTGACGGCAGGGGCAGAATCGTCATCGTCGTCCTGCTGGGTGTTGCTGTACAGAACCTCTCCGGTGTAGGCCTGGATCTTGTATTCGTACTCCTGGCCGCCCTGGTGCAGCTCCACCTCATAGTGGGGGGGTACTTCGTCCAGCTCCGGGTCTACCTCCCAGGTCAGCCCGGTATCGGTGAGGCCGGCGTGGGTCTTGGCGATTTCCAGGGCTTCGTCCCGACCGATGGGCATCTGGGAAGCCTGGGACTTTGCCATCTGGGACAGCTCCTCCACAGAGAGGGCCGCCAGCTGGTCAAAGGTGAAATCTCCGTTTTGCTGGATGGTCTGAATCAAAGCGGCCTTGCCAACGGAGATGTTGTTCTGAGCTGCCTGATCCTGCAGCTGCTGGTCAGAGGTCAGGGTCTGGCTGAGGATAGAGGCCTGGGACTGCTGGTTCAAAAGGGCAGCGCCCACCTGATCCGTCAGCTCCTGCTGCAGCCGGGAGGCCCGCTGGATGTCTGCGTCCTCCACAGAAATCAGAATGGCAGAGGAGATGCTGTCCAGGTAGCCATGCTGCAAAAGGCTTCCCACAATGGCGTTTACCGCCACATTCAGGTGGGTGCCCTCCAGGGGCATATCCGCCAGCACTTCCTGGGCTTCGGCGTTGAGAGCCTGAACCTGCAGCACCTTCTCGCTGCTGTTGACCTGTAATTGAATACTGGGGTTCACATCCAGGGATACCACGGATGTAACGGTTCTGGCCTGGTGCAGGAGAAATCCACCTGCTGCGGCGCCAACGAGGATAAGGGACAAACAAGCTGCAACGGCATAGCGCAGCCAATGCTTTTTGGTTTTATGGTTGGTCATAGGGATCACAGTTCCTTTCCGCTCCGTGCAACGGGAAAGAATGTCGTCCAGCTGATTGGGGGTGGCGTGGGTCACGGCAGTGTTCAGCTTCTGCAACACATCCTGCTCATTCATAGACGGCATCTCCTTCCAGTTTGATTTTCAGCTTTTTCAGCCCCCGATGATACTTGGACAGGACAGTGGGAAGGGGCAGCTCCAGCAGGGCGGCGATTTCCCGGTGCTTCAGTCCGGACACTGCGTGAAGCAGGAGAATCTGCTGTTCCTGTTGGGGTAGGGTAGATAGAGCGGCTCTCAGAACCTGCCGGTCCTCCGGAGTAACGGCCGGGGCATCCATGGCCAGGGATGCCCAATCCTCCGGAGGCAGCTGGGTGCTTTTCTCCCGGCTGCGCAGACACATGAGGGCAAGGTTTTTTGCGATGGTCAGAATCCAGGCCAGGGGTTTTCCCTGGGGGCGGTAGGAGGAGGCGTTGTCCCAGACCTTTACAAAGGTATCCTGGGTCACGTCCTCCGCATCGGGACCGCTATGCACGTAGGTCAGGGCCAGACCATAGACCGAGGGGCTGGTTCGGTGGTATAGACTGGCGAAGGCCTCCCGGTTCCCGGCGGCCGTCTGCAAAAGCAGGGCTTCCAGCTGGGAACTGGGCTGGGTTTCTGAAAACATCACCATAGGCTGCTGCCTCCTGTCATCTGTATAATGCGCCGGCAGGGCGTTTTATTGCAGGGAATAAAAAAATTTTTTCTTTTTCATATCGTACCAGAAAAACCGGTGTCTGTCAAAGGGTAATGGATATTTTCGGGGAAAGCTGAGAGCGGGAAAAATCTTCATGGCCTATTCACAATTTCCGGGAAACGTGGTATAATAACCTGAAAATCGGGCCAACCCGGTGCAAGGAGGAAGTCATTTGAGCTTTATAGAGAAACAGCCCCGGAAATGGGGAGACCGTCGGGACGGCGTTTGGGTCAAGGATGCTCCGGGCCTGAATGTGGTCATGGCCAGCCTCTTTCCCAAGCGGGCGGATTGTGAAGTGTATCTCCGGCAGGAGATTGATATTACGGAGCTTTTGCAGTACATTGACAGGAAAAACACCCCGGATGCGCCTTATAAAACCACCTTGTTTCACTGCATCGTCACCATGGTGGCAAGGGTTCTCAACGAGCGGCCTTTTCTTAACCGGTTTGTCCAGGGCAGAAGAATCTACCAGCGGGACGAGATTACCGTGAGCTTTGTGGCAAAGCGGAAGTTCTCTGACCACAGCGAGGAGGCCCTCATGCAGTACACCGCCCGGGGTGAGCACACCCTCTCAGACATCAGCCGCCTGATTGTGGGGGATGTGCAGCAAATGCGCCAGGAAAGCAAGGCAAACGATATCAATAAGATTATCGATGCCTTCGGACGGCTGCCCCGGCCGGTTCTTATGCTGATTATCCACTGGATTCGGGTGCTGGACTTCTGGGGCAAGACCCCCAGGTTTTTGCAGGAGGGGGACTCCAACTGCGCCTCGGTCTTGCTCAGCAACTTAGGAAGCATCCAGTGCCCTTCCGTGTACCACCACCTGAACAATTACGGCACCAACTCCGTCATGATTACCATTGGCGCCATCCACAAGGTGCCGGTGGTGGGGGAGGACGGTCAGGTTCAAATCCGGGACTATGTGGACATCGGCGCCACCCTGGACGAGCGGATTGCCGACGGCTTCTATTTTGCCCGTTCCCTGAAACTCATTCAACACATCTGTGCCCATCCGGAGCTTCTGGATCGGCCTTTACAGGAGGAAAGCAACTATGAATATGCATGATGACATTTTTCATCCCGTTACGGAGGACTGGGTAGGCTACCCCCAGCCGGAGGGGGTCAAGACTCCCTGGTACCAGGTGGCAGGAGACCTGCCGGTGAACCTCAGGTACTACAACGGCTCCATGGTGGATACCATCGAAGCCACCGCCCAGGGAATGCCCAAGGGTATGGCCTATGACTTCTTCGGCAACAAGGTGTCCTACAAGGACTTTGTGGAGCAGATTCACCTGGCTGCCCGGGCTCTCAAGGCCCAGGGCGTGGAAGTGGGACAGCGGGTCACCATCTGCATGCCCAACACCCCCCAGGCCATTATCCTGTTCTACGCCGTCAACCGGATTGGGGCCGTGGCCAACATGATTCACCCCCTCTCCGGCGAGGAGGAGATTGTGGGCTACATCAATAACTCCCAGAGCGTCCTGTGCCTGACCCTGCGGCAGTTCTACCCCAAGTTTGAGAAAATCCGCTCCCGGCTGAATCTGAAAACCCTGCTGATTTGCGACATCACCGATGGCCTGGCGGGGGTGAAGAAGTTCATGTACCCCCTGATTCAGAAGAACACCGTCAAGCTTCCCCAGGATCCCTGGATTCTTCTGTGGAAGGATTTCCTGAAGGGCGGTCAGAAGTACAGCGGCGAGTATATCCACCAGGGCAAGGGAGAGGACACGGCGGTGATTCTCTACTCCGGCGGCACCACCGGCATCACCAAGGGCATCCTCCTGTCCAACCTGAACTTCAATGCCCTGGCCCTCCAGACCGGTACCGCCGGCGACTGTGTCCAGCCGGGCCTGAGCTGCCTTGCCATTATGCCCATTTTCCACGGCTTCGGTCTGGGCGTCAGCATCAACACCATGCTCTACTGGGGCATCGGGGTGATTCTGGTGCCTCAGTTCAGTGTCAAGTCCTACTGCAAGATGCTGGAAAAATACAAGCCCAACTGCATTGCCGGCGTTCCTACCTTGTATGAGGCATTGCTTCGGATGGAGGACGCCCAGAAGCTGGACCTGAGCTGCATCCGGGGTATTTTCTCCGGCGGCGACACCCTGAGCGTGGAGCTGAAAAACAAGGTGGATACCTTCCTCCGGGAACACGGTGCCATGGAGCAGGTGCGGGAGGGCTACGGTCTGACGGAGAGCGTCACCGCCTGCTGCCTCACCCCCCGGTTTACCTACCGGGAGGGCAGCATCGGCATCCCCTTCCCCGATACCTACTTCAAGATTTGCGCCCCCTCCACCCATGACGAGGTTCCCTACGGCACCATGGGCGAAATCTGCATCTGCGGCCCCACCATCATGCAGGGCTACATGGATAACCCCAAGGAGACCGCCCAGACCCTCCAGCTCCACGCCGACGGTCACCTGTGGCTCCACACCGGCGACCTGGGCACCATGGACGAGGAAGGCTTCGTGTACTTCAAGCAGCGGATGAAGCGGCTGATTATCACCAGCGGCTACAATGTCTACCCCTCCCAGGTGGAAAACGCCATCGACTCCCACGAGAGTGTCCTCATGAGTACCGTCATCGGCGTGAAGGACAGCTACCGGATGCAGAAGGTGAAGGCCTTCGTGGTGCTGAAGCCCGGCGTGGAGGCCACGGAGGAGATCAAGAAGGAAATTCTTGCCCACTGCTCCGCCCGGCTTCCCAAGTACGCCCTGCCCCGGGAGATGGAGTTCCGCACGGAGCTTCCCAAGACCCTGGTAGGCAAGGTGGCCTATACCCAGCTGGAAAAAGAGGAAGAAGAAAAAGCCGCCCAGCAGGTATAAATAACCATAAAAAAGAGGTACAGAACGGAAGTTCTGTACCTCTTTTTTGCACTTTTTACAGGTTCAGGTATCCTTCCAGCACCTTCAGTGTGTTGAGGACACCGTCTATGTGGCTGCGCTCGTAGCCGTGGCTGGCGTAGACGCCGGGGCCGATGAGGCCGTGGCGCAGGTCATAGCCTGCCCGGAGAGTGGCCTCCACGTCGGAGCCGTAGTGGGGATACACGTCCAGGGCGTAGTCCGCACCGCTGGCTTTGGCGGCTTCGATGAGCTTGCCCACCACCTCATAGTGGTAGGGGCCGCCGGAATCCTTGGGGCAGATGGAGACCTGATGTTCGGTGCAGGTGAGGCCGTCCCCCACACAGCCCATATCCACGGAGATGGCCTCCGTCACCCCCTGGGGCACGGAGGAGGAACCGCCGTGGCCCACCTCCTCAAACACCGTCACATGGACATAGGTGCGCCGGGGCAAGGTGATGTTCCGGTCCTTCAGGTACTTGGCAAGGCCCAGAAGAATGCCCACGGACAGCTTGTCATCCAGAAAGCGGCTCTTGAGGTAGCCGGAGGCAGTCCGCCGGGTCCGGGGGTCAAAGCACACAATGTCTCCCACCTGCACACCCAGGGCCTCTGTCTCTGCTTTGGAGGCGGTGGCCTCGTCCAGCACCACTTCCATGGCGTCAAAGCTCCGGGATGTGGAGGAGTAAGCGCCGTTTACATGAACGGAGGGGTTGCACAGCTGGAAGGTGCCCTCCAGCACCTTTCCATCCCGGGTATACACCCGGACATTTTCTGCCTCGGTGTTGTTGGGATTCAGTCCTCCCAGAGGGGTGATGGTCAGCCGCCCGGTGCCCTTGATCTGGGACACCATGCCACCCAGGGTATCGGTGTGGGCAGCCAGCAGCAGTCCATCCTGACTGTTTTCGCCTCCCAGGTCAGCCAGAACGCCACCCTTTCCTGTCAGGTGGACATCATAACCCAGATTCCGGAAAGCCTCCAGAACCCACCGGGCGGCGTTATGGGTAAAGCCGGAAGGGGAGTCCACCCCCAGCAGGGCTTCTGCCTGCTCCCAGGCGTAGTCAGCGTATTCTTTTTCTATCATGGTCTTAACCTCCAAACAGCATATAGTACCAGATTCCCACAATTTCCCGGAGGAAATAGTTTACATAAAGATGGGGATAGGTGGTGTGGGCAGGGATGCCCACCGGGGACAGCCCCAGATTTTTCCCCATCAGCCCCGCCCGGCACAGGTGGTAGTCGCTGGACACCAGCCCGATGGTTTCATAGCCCTCCAAAAGGGGCAAGGAGTAGGCAAGATTTTCCTGGGTGCTTTCCGCCTGTTCTTCCAGAATCAGCCGCTGGGGGGCGATGCCCAGAGCAGTCAGCTCCCGGAACATACACGCCGCTTCCGTAATGTCCTCCCCATCCCCCTGACCGCCGGAGAGCACCGCCACACAGTCCGGGTGGGCTTCCAGATAGTCGTAGGCGGCCTGAATCCGCTCCCACAGGGACAAAGAGGGCTCCTCCCCATTCACCCCGGCCCCTAAGACGATGATAGCATCGCAGGAGGTTTCCGGGCTTCCCAGGCTGGCCCGGTACACAAACACCCCGGTGATGAGGGTCAGCACCAGCAAAAGGGCAACGGCTGCCAGATAGCAGAGCCTGAGAATTTTCCATTGCTTTTGGCCTTTCCGGTCATGCAGCCACTGATACAGGGCAACGGCCCAGGCCGCCCCCATGAGCAGCAGCCCCAAAAAGGAGCAGCCTCCCACAAACAGATACACAAACACACCCCAGACCAGCAGACCCAGGGCAATCCCATATCCCAATGCAATTTTCTTCATGGCGAACATCCTTTAGAAAAAGCCCAGGGGCGGCTGCCCCTGGGCTTGGGGTTATATGCTTACACTTCCTTGCTCTTGGTGGCAATTTCCGTCAGGCACTTACCCAGGAAGGCCTCCGGGGTCATGGCCCCCAGGTCCTCGCCCTTCCGGGTGCGGACGGACACGGTGCCGTTTTCCATATCCCGGTCACCCACAACCAGCATATAGGGAATCTTCTGCACCTGAGCCTCCCGAATCTTGTAACCCAGCTTCTCGCTGCGGCAGTCAGCCTCTGCCCGGATGCCGGCGTTCTTCAGCTGCTCCGTAAGGTTCTTGGCGTAGCCGTGAGCCCGGTCGGTGATGGGCATGACCCGGACCTGGGTGCCCATGAGCCACAGGGGCAGGGCTCCGGCGTACTTCTCAATCAGCAGTGCCAGGGTCCGCTCATAGCAGCCCATGGAGGTGCGGTGGATGATATAGGGGGTCTTCTTCTGGCCGTCGGAGTCGGTGTACTCCATGCCGAACTTCTGGGCCAGGAGCATATCAATCTGGATGGTGATGAGGGTGTCCTCCTTGCCAAAGACATTCTTGCACTGAATGTCCAGCTTGGGGCCGTAGAAGGCTGCCTCGTCAATGCCCACCTGGTACTGTACCCCCAGGTCGTCCAGAATGGTCTTCATGGTCTCCTGGGCCAGCTCCCACTGTTCCTGGGTGCCCTCGTACTTGATGCCGGCCTTGGCAGGATCCCACTGGGAGAACCGGAAGGAGCAGTCCTCCTTGAGGCCCAGGGTCTCCATGCAGTAGTTGGCCAAATCCAGGCAGTTCTTGAACTCCTCTTCCAGCTGGTCAGGCCGCAGAACGATGTGGCCCTCGGAGATGGTGAACTGGCGGACACGGATCAGGCCGTGCATCTCGCCGGAGTCCTCGTTCCGGAACAGGGTAGAGGTCTCACCCAGACGCATGGGCAGATCCCGGTAGGAGCGGGCCCGGTTCAGGTACACCTGGTACTGGAAGGGGCAGGTCATGGGACGAAGGGCAAAGCACTCCTTCTCCTCGTCGTGGGGGTCGCCCAGGATGAACATGCCGTCCAGATAGTGATCCCAGTGGCCGGAGATCTTGTAAAGCTCCCGCTTGGCCATGAGGGGGGTCTTGGTGAGGATATAGCCCCGCTTCTGCTCCTCGTCCTCAATCCAACGCTGCAAAAGCTGAATGGCCCGGGCACCGTTGGGCAGCATGATGGGCAGGCCCTGGCCGATGCACTCCACGGTGGTGAAGTAGTCCAGCTCCCGGCCCAGCTTGTTGTGGTCCCGTTTCAGAGCCTCTTCCTGGGCGGTGAGATAAGCCTGGAGCTCATCCTTGCTGGGGAAGCCCACGCCGTAGATACGCTGGAGCATCTTCCGGTTGGAGTCGCCCCGCCAGTAGGCGCCGCAGCTCTTGGTGAGCTTGAAGCCGTTGTGCTTGATTCTGCCGGTGTGGTCCAGGTGGGGGCCGGCGCACAGGTCGGTAAACTCTCCCTGGGTGTAGAAGGAGATGACAGCATCCTCCGGCAGATCCTCAATCAGCTCTACCTTATAAGGCTCGTTCTTCTCCTGCATGTAGGCAATGGCCTCTGCCCGGGGCTTTTCGCTGCGGACGATGCTCAGCCGCTCCTTGCAGATCTTCTTCATCTCCGCCTCAATCTGGGTCAGATGGTCGGGGGTGAAGGAGAAGGGGGAGTCAAAGTCGTAGTACCAGCCCTCGTCGATGGCGGGGCCAATGGCCAGCTGCACCTCCGGCCACAGCCGCTTCACGGCCTGGGCCATTACATGGGAGCAGGTGTGCCAGTAGGTTTTCCGGTATTCCGGGTTTTCAAAGGTGTACAGGTTTTCTTCAGACATAATGGTTTCCCTCCTTTAATATTGGGGGCAGGTATGCAAAAATCCCACCCCTGAAAGATCAGGGGTGGGATACAAAATTGTATTCCACGGTTCCACCCTGGTTGCAGCCGCAGCTGCCACTCATTGACGCGGTAACGGGCGCACCCGACCCGGCATTTCCGCCGGACGGCTCCGAAGTGGTGTGGCATAGGGCAGCGTCGCAGAGCCCTTTCACCATATGGGCTCCTCTCTGGGCGGCTTACCGGATGCCGGGTCTTCCTCATAGCCTTTCTATGGGGAAATATAGCACATTTTTTCCCTCTTGTCAATGGGGTTTACCACCGGCGAAAAAGGGATTTTTCCGGAAAAAAAGGGGTAAAAAGGTTTACCATAATTCAAAAACTTCCGTGGTTTACAGGAGGTTACATATTTCGGCAACTTATGTCAACACCTGTTACCAATTCCACCAGATATCGTGGGTGAGGAGGGGAAAATCATGTATATTTAGACAAAATGTTTACATAAAAATAATATAAAAAATCGGGCAAAAGTTGTCTAAATATGGTATTTTGGAGGAAAGACTTGACTTTTGGCATTTTTTTGTTATAATACCTATGCTGTCATTCATCTGCACAGCCTTTGTTACATTTTGATACCAACGGATTTCCCAGCGGAAATCCCCCTATATTTTCGGAAGGAGGACGAACCCTTGCAGCGATTGATTGCGTTTGCAAAAGCAAGAAAGAAGTGGCTCAAGCGCGGGGCCGCCTGTGTGGTACCCCTGGTGCTTTTGGTCCTGATGCTGTCCCAGACAGCCTTTGCCCAGATTACATATGTGATCACCGACGGGGACCAGGTGGTGGTGCATACCACCAGTGCATCCGACCCTGCGGCAGTTCTGCACGAGGCCGGTCTCCAGTTGGGTGAGGAGGATACCTACACCACCCAGGCTGGAACGGAAGGCACGGAGATTACCGTCCGCCGGGGCCAGATCATTACCATTGACAACTGCGGTGTGCAGCTTCAGGCCTGCAGCTATGGCGAGACCCTGGAGGAGCTGCTGACCCGGCTGGAGGTGCCTATGGGCACCGATTATCAGGTGTCCCTGCCCCTGGATACGGAAACCTACGATGGTATGCATGTATCTGTTGAGTGGGTAGTGGAGGAGGAACAGACCTATACGGCAGAGGTTCCCTTTGAGACCGTTTACTGCGATGCCCCTACCCTGGCTTTGGGTGAGGAGAAGGTGGTAACGGAGGGCGTCCCCGGCGAGGCGCTGTATACCGACCATGTCACCTATGTGAACGGGGAGGAATCCCAGCGGGAGAACCTGAAAACGGAGGTTACCACCGAGCCTGTGAGCCGGGTGGTGCTCCGGGGCACCGGGGAGGACCTGGACGGGGACAAGAACCAGCCCATCATCGGAAACGGCGTGATTGTGCTGCCCTCCGGGGAGGTGCTGACCTACACCCACGCCGACCAGTACTGGGCCACCGCCTATACTTCCTGGGTTGAGGACTGCACCGGCACCACCGCCACCGGCACCCAAGCCCGGGTGGGCGCCATTGCCGTTGACCCCACCGTGATTCCCTACGGAACCCGGATGTTCATTGTCACCAATGACGGGGAGTATGTCTACGGCATCGCCACTGCGGAGGACTGCGGCGGCGGTATCAAGGGCAACCATGTGGACCTGTTCTTCAACACCGTGGAGGAGTGCTTCCAGTTTGGCGTCCGGGACTGCATCATCTACTTCCTGGGTGATGCCGAATGGCAGGGCGACACCGACTGGCAGGAATAAAACCATTGCATATCCGCCTTTTGTTTGCTATAATGGCAGACGAAAGGCGGATTTTTTATGATAAATGTTTGCGATATTCAGGTGATGAAGCCGCTTCTTGCCCAGCACGGCTTCCACTTTTCCAAAGCCAAGGGGCAGAACTTTCTAATCAGCCGGTGGGTGCCGGAGCGGATTGCAGAGGAGGCCGGGGTGGACGAGACCGCCGGTGTTCTGGAAATCGGCCCGGGCATCGGACCCCTGACCCAGCAGCTGGCTCTCCGGGCGGGAAAGGTCTGCGCCGTGGAGGTAGACGAGCGCTTAAAGCCCATTCTGGCGCTGACGGTAGGGGAGTTTTCCAACACGGAGATTCTCTGGTCTGACATTCTCAAGCAGAATATCCCGGCACTGGTGCAGGAGAAATTCCCGGGGCTGCGGCCCATGGCCTGCGCCAACCTGCCCTATTACATTACCTCTCCCATCCTCACCGCCCTTCTGGAGGCGGAGTGCTTCCGGTCTGTGACGGTGATGGTGCAAAAGGAGGTGGCCCAGCGGATTGCCGCTCAGCCCGGCTCCCCGGACTACAGTGCCTTTTCCATCTTCTGCCAGTACTATGCCAAGCCGGAGATTCTCTTTGATGTACCTGCCGGGTGCTTCCTGCCCCAGCCCAAGGTGACCTCGGCGGTGATTACCCTGAAGGTCCGGGAGGAAAAGCCCTGGGACATTCCGGAGCCGGAGATTTTCTTCCGGGCTGTCCGGGCCAGCTTTGCCATGCGCCGGAAAAAGCTGCAAAATGGCCTGGCCTCCGGTTTCCCCCAGCTGGGAAAGGCCGGGGCGGCAGAGGTGATTGCAGCCGCTGGCCTTCCGGAAAATGTCCGGGGAGAGACCCTGGGGATTCCGGAGTTTGCCCGGCTGTCCAAAGAAATTTCCGGGAGGCTTCACCATGATTGAGTTTTTGTTTCTGGATCTGGACGACACCATTTTGGACTTTCAGAAAGCGGAGCGGCTGGCTCTGGCCAAGACCCTGGAGTCCTTCGGCCTGCCGCCGACAGATACCGTCCTTGCCCGGTACCATGAAATCAACCGGGAGCACTGGGAGCGGCTGGAGCGGAAGGAGCTGACAAGGCAGCAGGTTCTGGTGGGAAGATTCGCCGCCCTCTTTGCCGAGATGGGCCTTTCTGCCCAGGCAGAGCAGGTTGCCAGAGCCTACGAGGAGAATCTCAGCCAGGGGCATTACTTCCTCCCGGGAGCGGAGGAAGCCCTCAAGTCTTTGAGCAAAAAATACAAGCTGTACTTAGCCAGCAACGGCACCGCCCGGGTTCAGGCAGGACGGCTGAAAAGCGCCGGAATCATCCCTTATTTTCAGGAGATTTTTGTGTCGGAGGAGATGGGGTACAACAAGCCGGACCCGGCCTATTTTGATGCCTGCTTTGCCCGGATTCCGGGCTTCCGGAAAGACCGGGCCATGATGGTGGGGGACAGCCTGACCTCGGATATTTTAGGGGGGATTCAGGCGGGAATTGCCACCTGCTGGGTCAATCCCCACCACAAAACAGGAAGTATTCGTCCTGACTATGAAATTGAAAGCATCGTTCAGTTGGAGGCGTTATTAAAGAACCTATGAAGTACATTGATTTGGAAAATTATCCCCGGCGGAGCCACTACGAATTTTTCAAAAGCCTTGCCTACCCCTATGTGGGCATGACCGCCAACATGGATGTAACAGACCTGATTGCCAAGGCAAAGGCCATGGGCAAGTCCACCTTCCTGGCCTGCCTCTATGTGGGCATTCAGGCTGCCAACCGGGTGCCGGAGCTGCGGCAGCGGATTGTGGGGGACAAAATTGTGGAGTTTGACTTCTGCCACGCCGCCCACACGGTGGCCCTGCCCGACGAAACCTTCTGCAACTGCCAGACCAACGGTCAGCTGTCCTTTGCGGAATTTCTGGAGGACGCAAAAGCCCGGCAGGAGGAGACCAAGCACCACCACGGCTTTGTGGGCACCCAGGAGGACGAAACGCCCCTGCTGTTCTTCTCCTGCGTCCCCTGGGTGGCCTTTACCCAGGTGATTCAGCCCGCCCCCATCCCGGCAGACTGCAATCCCCGGATTGTCTACGGAAAGTTTATCAAGGAGGGGGACCGGATTCTCATGCCCGTAGGCATCCAGGCCAACCACGCCCTGGTAGACGGCCGCCACATCGGCAAATTCTACCAGGCCTTTGAAGAAATCAGCCGGGAGGTATGCAGCACCGAGTCGCTGCAGCCCTAAGCTCCCCGGGCCATTGTGGGGGTGCCTCGGCAACGCCGAGGCGGGGGGATTCCGTGGCCAAGGCCACGGACTTATTCACTATTCACTCTTCACTATTCACTAAAAATGCCCTTCCCCTTTCCACATGGGTTTGTGCCTATGGGAAGTGTCTGCTGTGGAATCCCTCAGTCACGCCTCCGGCGTGCCAGCTCCCTTTAGCAAGGGAGCCTTTGGGTGCGGTATCGATACCGGGCAGTATTAGGGAATAGTGAAGAGGGAATATGTAATAGGTTCGGCGGACAAGCCGCCGATACCGGGCGGGGCAGGGAAGTAGCGATTCGTAGGAAGCCGCCGTGCGCATTGACAGCGGCAGCACGCCGCAAAAAACAGGACACCAAAGGGTGTCCTGTTTTGTTTAGGGAAGCTCTGAATAAATAGGCAAGAGCTGGTAGCGAGGGATTTTTCGTCAGACAAAAGAATGGAAAACGGCGGAATACTGTATGTATTTCCCGTTTTTCATTCTGCATGGATGGCAAAAAAGCTTCGCTGTCCAGCCGCAGACGATTTATTCAGAGTTTCCTTAGGGACTTTATCCACCATGTCACAGTATCGCTGAAAAACCGCCCTCAACGGCCTGTTCAAAAACAGCAGTACAATATTCCATGTCTTCCTGTGGCTTTTCATAGTTTCGCTCAAATACGGTATTGTCCATACGAACGCCTCCTGCAATTTGGTAATCGTGTTTCATTCAAATTCGATTTCAAAGTCTCTGCACCAGCGTTCGGCAAGTTCTCGATAAGCGTTGGCTTTGTAGTCATACCACAACTGCTCGATACCATGAAAACGGATGGTTTGCTTGAAACGCCGGAACGCGCCCTTCCCGCGTATTGCGCTGTTCAGCTCGCTTTTGATCCTGCCCTGTGGAAGATAGTCCACAAAGGACTCCATAATGCTGTATTCGTGGATTTCATATTTTGTCGGGAATTGGAGGAAGCGTTCTGGTTCATTCTCAACCAGTTTGGCAAGCTCTTCATCTGTCTCACCGGTAATCCATACATCGGGCAGATAAACTGTTTCGCCGGTTTTGGTATCGTAGAGCATCGTGTAGGCATCGCTGGCCTGTTCGATTGCATCTATGACCGTTTGCAGCTTGATTCTCATACACATCACCGCCCGCAGCACTTTTTGTATTTCTTACCGCTTCCGCATGGGCAGGGATCGTTTCGTCCTACCTTCTTCGGCTTTGTTGCAGACTCAATCTCTGCGATCTGTTTCAGGAAATTCATTCGCAGCTCTTCGCTGGGCAAATCCATAGTCAAAATGCCTTGCCGCAGCTCGTTGGGATTCATGGTGCCATCTGCGATTGCCTGACGGATGTTCGGACCAAGGGAGATGAATTTCGGGATGCGTTCTTCCGGGGGAAGTAAGGCAAAGAGTTCATCCGGGGTATGGCCTCGGTTGCACTGCATCCGCACACGGTTGTGGAATGCTGTATACACCTCGGAAAAAGCGTTTACATCCGATTTGCGGTTGAATGCCACACCAACATCATTCAGCCGATTCATTACCTCCTGAAATCCTGCGTTCATGCAGCGGACACCGCAATAGATGTCGGTAAACACAGCACCCATCATGTCTTCCTGCAATGTGGTTTTGGACAGGAGAAAGTTTCGGAACGCAGCCGCTTCCGGGGTGTCCTCACAGTAGAAGGGATTCTCGTAAGCAAGGAATTCCTTCTTACCCGGTATATAGTAGGGCTTTCCCTGATGTCCTCGCAGCATTTCATGATATGAGTCAAGGTTCTCGTCGATCAGCATGATATCTATGACTTCATACTCCATCAGGTCGGTGTCAGGACCGTCGTAATAGAGTTCGGATTTACCAAGGATAAAGTAGTCCTCGCATTCATGTCTTGCGATTTCTGCAAAAGCAAGAAACTCTTCCTTAGTCACCAGCGATTTGTTCTGCGATGTGATGATCCCATAGAGCTTGCACAGGGGGATAATGCCGTACAAATTGGCAGCGGCATTAAAATATTTCCTCAGAAGCCTCGAAGTGGTATCTTTCAGGGGGATCTCACGGTAGAGCGCATTCAATTTTCTACGTCCGTATTCCTCTGGTATCGGGATATAATATGGTTCCTCTCTGCTCATTCCGCTTCCTCCACAATGCCAAAATCAATCAGAATATTTTTGTCGCCGTGCGTGGGATACACAATACCCATCATTTCGTAGGCATAGCGCCGAACTCTGCGAAAATCCTTCACCGGTTCAGGAGCATATGCAGCAGTTTCAAATTTTTCATATTCAGGCATACCCGCCAGATCATCCGCTGCTGCCTTAATCAGGGCGTCTGTCACATCATAGATGTCCTTGCCATACTCCACGGCAACCAACTCGTGTTTTTTGACATCCTTATCAAGATTACCAAAGGAACGATACAACAAATATTTCATCTTTCTCTTCTCCTTCTTCTCTATATGTAATTGTAATCCATACTTCAATTTTCCCGCAGCCTTTCGGCCAGTAGCTTTTCCAAGGAAAGGGAAATGGTTTCCAGATACAGACTGTCGACTTTCGAGATAAAGTCAATATCAATCTGTATAAACGGTCCCCGAAGCTGCTTGAAAACCAGTTCAATCATTGGTAATTCGGTGGGTATATCAAACAGCCGGAGCTTTTCAATGTGTTTTTTCGCAGTCTCCCAGTCCCTATTCCGCTCAACCTCGTCACTTGTAATCACTTCCACGAGGATCTGACTCATAGCCAATTTCCCGCCGATTAGAGCAAGGGAAACTCTGAATAAATCGTCTGCGGCTGGATAGCGAATCTTTTTCGCCATCCATGCAGAATGAAAAACGGGAAATACATACAGTATTCCGCCGTTTTCCATTCTTTTGTCTGACGAAAAATCTCTCGCTACCAGCTCTTGCCTATTTATTCAGAGCTTTCTTAGATAGTCCAGTACAACATTGTCTGCGGTAAAATCGGCACCTACATTTTCGTTGAAAATCGCAATCGCTCTTTCAAAATACCGTTGATAGTCCATCCCGCCCTACCTCACTCATTTCAAGAAGTTACTTCGGTGTTCCTGTTCACGAAAGCGATACCCCCGCGTGTTCAGCTCTGCGACCTTGAGCGCCACCAAATTTATATCCGAACACATCGCTCGTGCAATCTGGCCGACATCATAGCCTCCATATATGTATTCCAGAATTTCATCGTCTGGAAGGGCTATCTGAGCAGCAAACATATTTGCTTCGTACTCCATGCGCTGGTCTCTCATATCGAAGATATTGAACTCCTGCAAGCCGCCGACTTGAACCGCCTCTTTGCGGTGGAGACAGTCATGTCCGATCTCATGGAGCAGAACAATGTCGTGCATCACGGGATCAAGATGTTTGTTGATAAAGATATACCGGTTTCGTTCAATGACCATATATGCGCCTTTTTGACGGGAGAAATCACGAGGCATGACGATCAGCCCCAGTTCACGCGCAATTCGGTCAGCATTCCTCGTGCCACATTGTCGCACGATGCGATTGGCTTTTTGAATGGCTTCCTCAGCTCGAATCAGCATAGTGGTATCACCCCTTTCGGGCAGAATGGTACAGTTTCAGTTTAACAGATATAAAGTCCGATACTGCGGACTTACTCTGCATTGTTCTGCTTGAGATATTTTTTCGGGGTGTATTTCTTATTGCGCTTCTTCGCGTCAATGTAGGCTTCCTGAATGGCAAGCATAAGCTCATCCATATCTTCCTCTGCCATCTCACCACCAGAAAAAGCACCCCGTATTTCTTTCAACAGTCGCTCAGCACCCTTTTTGCCGCGATAGCCGTATTCCTGCCCTGCCATCGCAATGAAGTCATCGCCCTCGTTGTGCAGATAGTCAGCATCACAGCCGAGAATCCGGGCAAGAATGCCGTACACCTCACGGTTTTGAGGGTATGTGGTTCCTTTTTCATAATTGGTGATGGTCTTGAGACCTACTCCTGCCAGCTTCGCAAGTTCTGCCTGAGTAAGCCCCTTTTCTCTGCGCAATGCGCGGAGCTTTTCTCCGAACCTCATAGCATATCCTCCTACCTGTTAGCCTAAAATATGTAATCTGCTTGCGCTTTTTGTTCAAAACTGCTTGACATAAGCAATCGGTTTTCTTATAATGGTATTGCGTAATCGCCTTACGCATTTATTGTATATCGGTTTGCGCATTTCGTCAAGAGGTGCCAGCTGAAAATAGGAAAATCGTATTTAATCAATTCGGAACCGGCAATGAATACCGGATCATGAGAAAAATGCCGGTGCTTTGCCCGTTATGTGCAGCAAGGAGTGAGGAACATGAGCGTACAGTGCAGGAAAGCCTATGTCTCGGTAAATCTGGATGTGGATCCGGAAGGCGTATTCCATCCGCGCTATATCCGATGGGAAAACGGGCTGATTTTTCAGATTGACCGGATACTCTATAAATGCCGCGCCTCGTCAAAGAAGGTGGTAGGCGGTGGCATTCGTTATACGGTGCTGATCCGAGGCAGAGAATCCTATCTGTTTCAGGAGGGTAG
The DNA here is from genome assembly GCA_018712825.1 of Candidatus Faecousia excrementipullorum. Classification (GTDB taxonomy): domain Bacteria; phylum Bacillota; class Clostridia; order Oscillospirales; family Oscillospiraceae; genus Faecousia; species Faecousia excrementipullorum. Next base: position 23,649 of record DVGG01000001.1, read on the forward strand.
TAAGTGGTTTGTTGAAGCGAAGGAGATTTGACGATGATTTTATCTCAGAAGAATACGGAGGGAAAGATATGACTGTCGCGGTTTATCTGCGGGTAGCTACGGAAGAACAGATCAGCCGTGGCGAAGCCAAAGGTCAATAGGGATGAAGCAAGCCGTTCACGGGTGGTTGTCCACCTATGAACGGCTTGTAAAATCTCAAAAATTTTTTAGGGAAGCTCTGAATAAATAGGCAAGAGCTGGTAGCGAGAGGTTTTTCGTCAGACAAAAGAATGGAAAACGGCGGAATACTGCATGTATTTCCCGTTTTTCATTCTGCATGGATGGCGAAAAAGATCCGCTATCCAGCCGCAGACGACTTATTCAGAGTTTCCTTAGTTCCTACTTGACACAAGAAGACCTGTCCCGGCTGGTCAGGGAGTATTCCTACATGGGGCGATTGCAGGATTTCATCTTTCCTGCCTATGACGTCCGCTTTATTGCCATCAACGACGATGTGGGCAGCGCCAAAGGGGAAAATGATTTTGCGGTGTTCAAAAATGTATTCAACGACTACTACGCCAAGGATACCAGCAAGAAAATCCGGGCAGTGGTTAAGATGCGGGGCGAAGCCGGGGAGCATCTCGCCAGCAATCCGCCCTATGGGTACATAAAAGATCCGCAGGACAAAAAGAAATGGATTGTGGACGAAGAAGCGGCAAAGGTGGTGCAGCGCATTTTCAACCTCTGCATTGCGGGGAAAGGCCCTATGCAGATCGCAAAAATCTTCACAGCCGACAAGGTGCTGACCGTCACCGCCTATCACGCCAGGCAAAAGGGCTGGGTCATGCCGGAGAACCTATACCGTTGGAATACCAACGCCGTGCTTAGAATTTTGGAGCGGCGGGAGTACACGGGCTGTACCGTGAACTTCAAGACCTATACCAAGTCCCTGAAATTCAAAAAGCGGATGGAAAACCCGGTTGAGAACCAGCGCATTTTTGAGGATACCCAGCCCGCCATCATTGATAAGGGACAGTGGGAACGGGTACAGGAACTTCGGAAGAACAAACGCAGGCCGACAAAAACAGGAAGAACCAGCATGTTCTCCGGCCTGCTCTACTGCGCCGACTGCGGGGCCAAGCTGTATTTCTGCACCTGCAATACCTACAAAGACGACAGCCAGAATCATTTTGTCTGCTCCAATTACAAGAGCAACACCGGCTCCTGCAAAATCCACTATATCCGGGAACAGGTGCTTTACCGGATTGTGCTGGAAACCATACGGCAGACATTGCGTTACGTCCGTATGTTCCGGAAGGATTTCAAGCTGGAAATGCTGGCGCAGGACGAGGAAAGCCGCAAGGCCGAACTGGCAGAAAAACAGAAAGCCCTCTCCGGGGCGAAAAAACGGATGGAGGACTTGGACCGGATTATCCAGCATATCTATGAGGACAATGTGCCGGGCAAGCTGTCTGACAGCCGGTACCTAAAATTATCCCGCCAATATGAGAAGGAGCAGGCAGAGATGGAGCAGCTTGCCGCCGTACTGGAACGGGAAATTGAAACACAGGCCGGGCAGGTTTCCAATGTAAACGAGTTTCTGAAGCTGGTGGACAAGTGCCTGGATATTCCGGAACTCGACGCCGCCATCCTCAATGAGCTTGTGAGCAGGATCGTGGTACACAGTCCGGTAAGGGAGAACGGAAGGAAGCAGGTGCAAATTGACCTGTATTTCACCTATGTGGGGCAAATCCGCATCCCTTTGAAGATTGGAAGGGAGTCCCTAAACGAATCGGAACCGGCGTGACCTGACACGCCGGTTCCTACCAAAATTCTTTTTACTTCCTTATGGGACGCTGCCGAAAAGGGGCAGGTTTTGTTTGTTTGGTTTGCTTACTTGGCGAAAACCTTCTTCAGCTTCACAAAGCGGGGCAGGCCGTCTTCCTTGACCATGCCGGTCTCGCCCTGGATGAGGGGCAGGCAGTAGTCGATGAAGCCCTGCTTCACGCCGTTGCCTTCCTCGTTGATCCACTCCAGAGGAACCTTCTTCTCGGTGTTGGCCACCAGGCTCAAATCAAACAGCTCGGGCTCGCAGTGGTAGCCGCTGCCGTCACGGGTGCACTTGAAGCCAACCATCTTGTCAGTCTGGCCGGCGACAGCGGCTTCCACAGCCACCTTACCGGACATGAAGGACTCGGCGATGTCGGTGCCGGAAGCGCAGTGAGCGGCGCAGCGCTGCAGCAGGCTCAGCTCGATGGGACGAACCTTGACACCGTTCAGCTCCTTCTTGATGATGTCGGTCAGGCGGGCAGCCAGGCCGCCCAGCTGGGCATGGCCGAAGCCGTCGGTGCCGGAGGTCTTGGCCTCGGACACGAAGGTGCCGTCAGCGTAGTGGATGCCCTCGGAAACAGCCACCAGGCAGTTCTTCTTGGCCTCGTACACCCGCTTTACGTCAGCGATGAACTGCTCCATGCTGAAGTCCACCTCGGGCAGGTAAACCAGATCGGGGCCGTCGCCCTTCACGTTGGCAAGAGCTGCAGCGGCGGTCAGCCAGCCGGCGTGACGGCCCATGCACTCGATAACGGTGACCATGCCGGTGTCGTACACCTGGCAGTCCCGGGAGACTTCCATGAAGGAAGTGGCGATATACTTGGCAGCGGAGGCGAAGCCGGGGCAGTGGTCGGTGCCGGCCAGGTCATTGTCGATGGTCTTGGGCACGCCCATTACACGGCACTCATAGCCAACCTTGTTCATATACTTGGAAATCTTGTTGCAGGTGTCCATGGAGTCGTTGCCGCCGTTGTAGAAGAAGTAACGCACATTGTACTTCTGGAAGATCTCCAGAATCCGCTTGTAGTCGGTGTCGTCCACATCGGGATCGGCGATCTTGTAGCGGCAGGAGCCCAGGGCGGAAGAGGGAGTGTGGAGCATGTTGGCCAACTCAGCGGGATCTTCCTCGTCCATGATCATCAGCTCATCGTTCAGCACACCCTTGATGCCATGGTATGCGCCGTACACCTTGGTGATGTTCTCATTTTCCAGAGCGGTCTTGATGACGCCGTAAGCAGAGCAGTTGATGACGGAAGAAGGGCCGCCGGACTGACCAATGATTACAGAGCCAACCAGAGTTTTTTCGGACATAAATTGGTACCTCCATAAATATATTATCCATTTTGGTAAATACAAGGCTCTTTGAGCCTGGTTTTCTCCATTATAGCACGCCTTCTCCCCAATAGCAAATATTTTTATTGAAAAGCGAAAAATATGTGGTATAATGGGTTCATAAGAATGCGGGTACGCCCGCTATTTAAGAAAGGATTGATTCCAATGGCTCTTGTAACTACAACCGAAATGTTCAAGAAGGCTTACGACGGCGGCTACGCCATCGGCGCTTTCAACGTGAACAACATGGAAATCGTTCAGGCTATCACCGAGGCCTGCCGGGAGGAGAAGGCTCCTGTTATCCTGCAGGTGTCCAAGGGTGCCCGCGCCTACGCCAACCACACCTACCTGGTGAAGCTGGTTGAGGCTGCTGTAATCGAGTGCCCCGAGATCCCCATCGCTCTGCACCTGGACCACGGCGACAGCTTCGAGACCTGCAAGTCCTGCATCGACGGCGGCTTTACCTCCGTTATGATCGACGCTTCCTCCAAGCCCTTCGCTGAGAACATCGAGATCACCCGCAAGGTGGTTGAGTACGCTCACGACCACGGTGTTGTGGTTGAGGCCGAGCTGGGCGCTCTGGCCGGCGTTGAGGATGAAGTGAATGTTTCCGCTGAGGATTCCCACTACACCCGTCCCGAAGAGGTTGAGGAGTTCGTTTCCAAGACCGGCTGTGACTCCCTGGCTATCGCCATCGGCACCAGCCACGGCGCTTACAAGTTCAAGCCCGGCACCAAACCCCAGCTGCGCTTCGACATCCTGGAGGAAGTCATCAAGAAGCTGCCCGGCTTCCCCATCGTGCTCCATGGCTCTTCTTCCGTGCCTCAGGAGTATGTGGAGATGGTGAACACCTACGGCGGCAAGATGCCCGGCGCCATCGGCGTGCCCGAGGATCAGCTGCGTCACGCTGCTGAGCTGGCCGTGTGCAAGATCAACATCGACTCCGACCTGCGTCTGGCTATGACCGGCACCATCCGTAAGTTCTTCGCCGAGCATCCCGACAAGTTCGACCCCCGCGAGTACCTGAAGCCCGCCCGTGCCAACATCAAGGAACTGGTTCGCCACAAGCTGGTGGACGTTCTGGGCTGCGCCGGCAAGGCCTAATCAGAAATCCGGTCAATCCATTTTTGGCTCCCGCTTCGGCGGGAGCCTTTTTTTACCCCTTGTAAACCTGAGGAAAATGTGGTAAAATGAATTGCTTTTAAGTAATTTTACCATTTCAGGAGGGTGCTATGTTTCTGAGTGTACCCATTTAGAAGCCTCCGGCAACCAGATAATCCTTTAGGGAAACTCTGAATAAATCGTCTGCGGCTGGACAGCGGATTTTTTTCGCCATCCACGCAGAATGAAAAACAGGAAATACATACAGTATTCCACTGTTTTCCATTCTTTTGTCTGACGAAAAATCTCACGCTGCCAGCTCTTGCCAATTTATTCAGAGCTTCCTTAGATTTGATTTATGGAGGTATATTATGTCTACTTTACAAGAAGAAATCAGCCGCCGCCGGACCTTTGCCATCATCTCCCACCCCGACGCCGGTAAAACCACCTTAACAGAAAAATTCCTGCTGTACGGCGGCGCCATTGCCCAGGCCGGTGTGGTCAAGGGCAAGAAAAATTCCCGGGCCGCCACCTCCGACTGGATGGAGATTGAAAAGCAGCGTGGTATCTCCGTCACCAGCTCTGTCATGCAGTTTCAGTACGAGGGCTACTGCATCAACATTCTGGACACCCCCGGTCACCAGGACTTCTCCGAGGATACCTACCGTACCCTCATGGCTGCGGACTCCGCCGTCATGGTGATTGACGGTGCCAAGGGCGTGGAGCCCCAGACCCGGAAACTGTTCAAGGTCTGCGCCATGCGCCACATCCCCATTTTCACCTTCATCAACAAGATGGACCGGGAGACCCGGGACCCCTTCGACCTGCTGGACGAGGTGGAGCGGGAGCTGGGCATCGAGACCTACGCCATGAACTGGCCCATCGGCTGCGGCAAGGACTTCCAGGGTGTTTACGACCGGGAGAACGGGCAGCTGCTGTTCTTCTCCGGCGTCTCCGGCAAGAACCGGGCTGGCAAGCAGGAGGTTGACCTGTACGACCCCCAGGTGGCTCAGCTTCTGGACAGCGAGAGCAAGCACCAGCAGCTCATTGATGATGTGGAGCTTCTCTCCGCCGGACGGGAGATGGATATGGAGGCCGTCCGGTGCGGACAGCTCAGCCCCGTGTTCTTTGGCTCCGCCCTTACCAACTTCGGCATTGAGCCTTTCCTGGAGTCCTTCCTGAAGCTCACCCCGCCTCCCCTGTCCCGGACGGCAGACTGCGGCGTGGTGGATGCCTTCTCCCCGGACTTCTCCGCCTTTGTTTTCAAGATTCAGGCCAACATGAACAAGGCCCACCGGGACCGGCTGGCCTTTATGCGGATTTGCTCCGGCAAGTTCCAGCGGGACGCAGAATACTACCATATGCAAAGCGGCCGGAAGATGCGCCTGTCCCAGCCCCAGCAGCTGATGGCTGCAGAGCGGGAAATCGTGGAGGAGGCCTACGCCGGAGACGTGATCGGCGTCTTTGACCCGGGCATCTTCTCCATCGGAGACACCATCACCGTGCCGGGAAAGAAGTTCCTCTACTCCGGCATTCCCACCTTCGCCCCGGAGCATTTCTGCCGGGTGTCCGCCAAGGACTCCATGAAGCGCAAGCAGTTTGTGAAGGGCACGGAGCAGATTGCCCAGGAGGGTGCCATTCAGATTTTCAAGGTCCCCAACTCCGGTATGGAGGAAGTCATCGTAGGCGTGGTGGGCACCTTGCAGCTGGATGTGTTTCAGTTCCGGATGAAGTCGGAATACGGGGTGGATCTGCGGATGGAGACTCTGCCTTATGAGGAAATCCGGCTGATTGAAAGCTATAGCGGAGATTTACAGGATCTGAACCTGGGCTCCGATGCAGAGCTTCTGGAGGACTACCGGGGCAGAAATCTTCTGGTATTTTCCAGCTTCTGGGCCATCGATTTCACCTGCCGCCGGAATCCCGGTCTGGTTCTGAAGGAAATCGTCGTGGCAGAAGGTTAACAACAAGGAGAAACCTATGGACGCTTTTATCCATTTTCTGGAGATTGCCGTATCCGTTCTGGCGGTTGTGGTTACGGTCATGTTCCTGTATCAACCCCTGTATCTTGTCATCCCCCTGCTGTTTCACAGGAAGAAGCCCCAGGGGGAGGCGCCAAAGCGGCGGTTCGCCATTCTCATCGCCGCCCGGAATGAGGAAGCGGTACTTCCTCACCTGCTGGACAGCATCAAAGCTCAGGACTATCCGGAAGCGCTCATTACCACCTATGTGGTGGCGGACAACTGCACCGATAAGACCGCCAAGCTTGCCCGGGAGCACGGGGCCGTGGTCTTTGAGCGGTTCAACAAGGTGCAGGTGGGCAAGGGCTACGCCCTGGACTACCTGCTGACCCAGCTGAAGGAGCAGGGGCTGCTGGAGAATCACGACGCTTTTATGATTTTCGATGCGGACAACCTGCTGCTGCCCAACTACTTCACGGAGATGAACAAAACCTGTGCCCAGGGGTACGACGCCTTCTGCGGCTACCGGAACACCAAGAACTTTGGCACCAACTGGATTTCCGCCGGGTACGGCATCTGGTATCTCCACGACTCCACCCACCTGAATCAGTCCCGGAGCATCATCGGCGCCAACTGCGCCGTCAACGGCACCGGCTTCGGCTTTACCCGGGAGCTTCTGGAGCGGATGGGCGGCTGGAAGTTCTTCACATTGACGGAGGACATCGAGTTCAGCGCCGTCAGCGCCGCCCGGGGCTACCGGATTGGCTACTGCCACGATGCCATCTTGTTTGACGAGCAGCCCACCCGTTGGAAGCAGTCCTACCGCCAGCGGATTCGCTGGAGCCAGGGTGGTATTCAGGTGTCCTTCAAGCACTTTAAGGAGTTTTTCAAGGGTATGTCCCATCTGCGGACCCTTTACTCCTCCTTCGAGATGTTCACCCTGTCCTTCTGGGGCATGGCGGTGGGTGTCACCGCCGGTGTGCTGGGCTTGCTGCTGGTATTTCTGGAGATGGGCTTTGTGGCCCTGCTGAACACCATCGGCATTGCCCTGCTGACCACCTATCTCACCACCGCCGGCATGGCTGCCCTGACGGTGGCCACGGAGTGGAAGCGGATTGCCGCTCCCACCCGGTGGAAGCTGCTGAGCATCCTGTGCTTCCCCATTTTTATGATTACCTGGGCCCCCATTGCGGTGCTGGCTGGCTTCTACAAGTTTCAGTGGACCCCCATCGACCACACCGCCGCCGTCTCCGTTACGGAGCTGACCGGCACCAAAAAATCCTGAAAGAAGGCGTACCCCATAAGGGGTACGCCTTCAGTCTGTCAAAGAACCCCCGGTTCCGGAGATTCGGAACCGGGGCGTATTGTTCAGAGAATATGGGTACTTTTTATTCCTTCAACAGAAAGCAAGGGCCCTCTGTCACCCGGCTGTCGGTGCCCAGCATGACCCGGAACCATCCCGGTTCGCTGGCCCATTGGTTTTCTCCGGTGTAGAAGCGGAGCATTTCTTCCGTGATGGCAAATTCCACCCGGGCTGTCTCCCCCGGGGCCAGGGAGATTTTCCGGAAGCCCTTCAATGCTTTTACCGGGCGCACCCGGCTGCCTGCCAAATCCTGCAGATACAGCTGCACCACCTCTGTGCCGGTAACCTCTCCGGTATTGGTCAGCTCCGTCCAGGCGGTGATTGTCTCTCCTTTCCGCATCTCCCGGCTGCTGAGGCAGACCGGAGTAAGGGTAAAGTCCGTATAACTCAGGCCGTAGCCAAAGGGATACAGAGGATCATTGCCGCAGTCCAGATACCGGCTGGCGTAGTCGGTTTCCGGGGTCAGGGATGCAGGCCGCCCGGTGGAATAGCTGCTGTAGCTCATGGGAAGCTGTCCCTCCTGGCGGGGGAAGCTCATGGGCAGCTTGCCTCCGGGGCAGACCTTGCCGGTGAGTACATCCACAATGCCCGGGCCGCCTTCACTTCCCGGGAGCCAGCACGCCAGCAGTGCCTTTGCCCTGCTCTCCTTCTCCAGCACCAGGGGCCGTCCGGAAAATACCAGCACCGCCGTATTGGGGTTCCATGCCAGCACCCCGTACAGGAGCTTCTGCTGAATCTCCGGCAAATGCAGGGACACCCGGCTGGCGGCCTCGCCGCTTTGGAGCCGGTGCTCTCCCAGGCACAGCACCACCGCATCGGCCCACCGGGCCGCTTCCTCTGCCTCCCGGAGAAGGGCCTGATTTTCTTCCTCAAAGGAAGAGGATTCATACCCCCCGATGGCTAAGCGGGTATGGTTATCCAGCATGGTACAGCCGGAGGCGAAACGCAGCTGCCAACCGGCCAGCTCCGGGCTGGCTTTTGCTCCCTCCTCCAGACTTACGCAGTCCTCTGCCCTGGCAGAGAAGGACCAGGCGCTGCGCAAATCCTGATGTCTGGCATAGGGGCCGATAAAGGCGATTTTCCCCGGCTGCAAAGGAAGAATCCCCTCATTTTTCAGCAGGACTGCCGATGCTGCCGCCGCTTTCCGGGCGGCTGCCCGGTGGTCTGGGCACAGCTGCACCTGCCGGGACCGCTCCTCACTGGCCCCGTGGTAGGGATCTTCAAAGAGGCCCAGGTCGTTTTTCAGTTTCAGCACCCGCCACACCGCTTCGTCCACCCGCTCCATGGGGATAAAACCGCCCTCCACCAGCTTCTGAAGATTTCCGGCGTAGCTCCGCCCTTCCATATCCACATCCACTCCGGCCTCCATGGCAGCCTTGGCTGCTTGGGCATAGTCCTCACAGTAGCCGTGGGGCACCATCTCCCCCACGGAGCGGTAATCGGAAATCAGCAGCCCGTCAAAGCCCAGCTCTTCCCGGAGAATATCCTTCAGGAGCCACCGGTTTCCGGTGCAGGGAATGCCGTTATAGGTATGGTAAGCAGACATCACCATCTTGGCTCCGGCGTCGATGGCCGCCTGATAGCCGGTGAGGTAATACTCCCGGAGGGTGTGCTCCGAAAGCTCCACATTCTGGTAGTCCCGGCCTGCCTCCGCTGCGCCGTAACCGGCAAAGTGCTTGACGCAGGCGGCAATATGCTCCGGACTGTGCAAGTCCGCCCCCTGGAAGCCCCGGACCATGGCGGCTGCCATCTGTCCGTTCAGAAAGGGGTCCTCCCCGGAGGACTCCATGCACCGCCCCCACCGGGCATCCCGGCACAGATCGGCCATGGGAGCAAAGGTCACATGGATGCCGTCGGCAGCACTCTCCCGGGCCGCCACCGCCGCTCCCTCCTCCACCACCTCCGGGGAGAAGGTGGCTGCCAACCCCAAAGGACAGGGAAAAGCAGTACGATGGCCGTGAATCACATCCAGCATAAAGAGCATGGGGATGTGGTGGGGCTGGACAGCCATACAGGCATCCTGAATTTTCCGCAGCTTGTCCGCCCCCCAGATGCACAGGGTACTCCCCGCCAGCTCCAGGCCCCGGCGGGTGATGTGGTCCTGCTCCAGGGCCCCGGTCAGAGCCGCATCCTCTGCATAATTTGCCCCCTGATATTGCACCAGCTGGTACACCTTTTCCTCCAGGGACATATCCTCCAGCAGCTTTCTCAGCGCTTCTTCTTTCATGGTTCGGCTCCTTTTCTCAGATTTCCATGGCGGTCACCATATGCCGCCAGCCGCAGTTTTCCAAAATGGGATACTTTCCATCCTCCGGCCCAGGGGGACTGAAGGGCAGCCGGGGTTCTTCCAGTTCCTCGATGGTCTGCTGCTCCCCGGAGAGGAAGCGTCTGATCGTATCCGCCGTGGCTTTCAGGCGGAAAATCAGTCCACCCAGCCGCAAATCCAGTACCTCAAAGCCCGGAGCCTTGTTTTCTTCCAGCCACAGCTTCCGTCGGACTTCCAGAAAATCTCCCGTAAGCTCCGCCGTTCGGCGGCACCTGGCTTCCAGCACCCGCAGGACGGCCTTATCCCGCCGTCCATAAGCCGCTCTCAGCTCCACCCCCAGGGTGGCCTTTTCCGCCAGCACCCGGCAAAGATTCTCCAACACCCGGTATGTATCCGAAGCTTCCGGGTCCTCCTGTCCGGCCCTGGCCATGAGGGCAGCACAGTCCCGGAAATGGTCCGGGGTATCCGGCGGGACATGGCAGTCAAACAAACCCAGCATGGGGTCCTGGTACAGAAGGTACTTGGCAGGGCCGGAGGACAGCTTTCCCGGGGCAGGATTGCCCGGAATATAGTTAATCCGGGAGGTAGCCATGAGCCACTTCCAACTCAGGCCGGTACACGCTGCCAGCCGTCGGGAAAGAACCTCCTCCGGCACCTGGGCCGTGCCCCGGTAGCAGCACTCGGCATACAGCTGCATAATTGGCAGCACCACCCACAAGCTGGCCTCCGCCCCGTCGTCTCCCCAGGCGGTGAGCATCACCTGCCGGATTCCCTGCTCCAGGCACTGCTCCAGGGCCAGCCGGCCTGCCAGGAGGGAGTGGTCCAGAAGGGGGGCATAGCCGCTCCACTTCCAGGCGCCCCCGGCAAAGCAGATTTTTTCCGTCAGGCTCCGGTGCTGCAAAATGTGATTCCGGTATTTTTCCCCGGTGCGGCAGTAATAATCCCAGTAGACCAGGGTCACAGTCTCCGGAATCCGGGCAGAAATCTCCGCCGCCCGACTCTGCCGCTGTTCCTCCGGCAGGCTCCGCAGCTCCTTGATGAACATATCGCTCCACATCATGGGCTCCAGCCCCTGCTCCCGGCAGATGTCTGCCACCCGGTTCAGGTGGCGCAGGAGAATCTCATGCCGGGGCACATAGCCATGAATGGTCAGATACCGGCCCAGACCTGTCATCTCTGCCTCATCCATGCCAATGTGGATTTTTCTGCTGCGGAAGCAGTTCCGGCAGGTTTCAACCATGGCCCTGATCAGCTTTTCCGTCTCCTCCCAGTCACACAGAAGAATATCTCCGGTGTCACGGACAGAGGAGAAAGCGCTCCAATGGAACAGAGCATTCAGGTGAGCCAGGGTCTGGATGCAGGGAATCACCTCAATCCCCAGAAATGCGGCGTAATCGTCCATTTCCATCAGCTCCTGCCGGGAGTATCTGCCCCGCATATGGCCGAAATAGGGGTAGTCCTCCAGGGTATAGGTATCCTCCGTATAAAGGAGCAGGGCGTGATATCCCATCACCGCCATCCGCCGCAGCAGCTTTTTCACCGTTTCCACCCGGGGGACGGCGTTGCGGGAGCAATCCAGCATAAAGGACAGCTGGGAAAACCGGGCCTGTTCCTCCACCCGGCAGGGCTCGGGATGGTCCGCTGCCATGGCCAGCAGCCGGCAAAGCTGCACCCGGTTGGGGTATCGCAGAAGCATGCCCTTTTCCGTGATCTCCAGAAGCCCCGGCCTTTGCGGGTCATAGACCAGGTGCCAGTTCGCCGGCAGGGGCGTGGGAATGGGGCTGGGCAGCTCCCGGTTCAGTTCTTCTATGAGCGTATACATAAGAAAGCCTCCTGTCTGAAAGGCAAGGGCACATACCGTGGCAATTTTCCGGTATGTGCCCTCCTTTTTTAATCCATTTGAATTTCGGCTTCCAGGCAGCCGGTGCCGGTGAGCCGCTGGCTCAGGCTGTCAGGCTGACTGCCGCCGGCGTACAGGCGGAAGGTGCCCGGCTCAAAGACCCGCTCGCCCTCCTCTGTCACCAGGGTAAACATCTGGCTGGGAATCTCCACTGTTACCTTCTGGGACTCTCCGGCCTTCACAAAGACATGGGTAAAGCCGCACAGCCGGTATTTGGGTACGGTGGTGGAGGCCTCCACATCCTTCAGGTAGAACTGCACCACGGTGCCGGAGTCAACCTTTCCTGTATTGGTCACGGTAACGCTGGCCTGGCAGCTCTCTCCAGCCCGGATGTGCTCCGGGGCTTCCAGCTGGGAATAGGCAAAGGTGGTGTAGCTCAGGCCGTAGCCGAAGGGGAACAGAGGCTCCTCTGTGAAGTACTTGTAGGTGCGGTTTTTCATGCTGTAATCGCAGAAATCCGGCAGCTGGTTGTCGTTGCGGTAGAAGGTCACCGGCAGCCGTCCGCTGGGGCTGAATTTTCCCGTAAGCAGATCCGCCACAGCCTTGCCGCCCATGGCACCGGGATACCAGGCCTGGATAATGGCCGCAGCCTTTTCATTGCCAGGGCCAAAGTCGATCGCGCTGCCGCTGAGGTTCACAATCACAAAGGGGGTATCCTGGTTGCACAGCACCTCGATCATCCGCCGCTGGCTGTAAGGCAGAAGCAAATCCTGCTTGTCGCCCTCCATGCCCTGGGCCAGCAGCTCTTCCCCTTCCACGGTTTCGTCCAGGCCGGTGACAACCACCACCAGGTCTGCCATATCCGCCATGGCCCGCACTTCTCCCAGCCGGTCGCCGTCGTAGCCCGGGTCCTCCAGCTTCTCCTCGTACAGGTGGCTGCCCTCGGAATAGAGCACCCGGCTCTGGGGCAGAGCTGCCCGGATGGACTCCAGCACCGTGTGGTACTGGTTGGCGGTACCGTGGTAGTTGCCCTCCAGAGCCACAATGGAGTTGGCGTTGGGGCCCATCACCGCAACGCAGCCCAGCTTCTCCGGATTCAGGGGGAGAATCCCGTTGTTTTTCAGCAGCACCAGGGACTCACAGGCCATGCGGTAATTTACATCCCGGTTGTAGGGGGTGTCCACATCCTGCAAATCCAGGTGGTCAAAGGGGGTATGGGCATCGAACATACCCAGCTTCATCCGGGTGGTCATCAGCTTGGTGGCTGCGTGACGTACCTGCTCCTCCGTAATCATCCCCAGCTCCACAGCGTGAAGCACATGCTCATAGGTACAGCCGCAGTTTAAGTAGCAGCCGTTGTCCAGGGCCAGCTTCACAGATTCCACAGGCTTTTCCGTTACCTTGTGGTGAAGGTGGAAGTCCGCAATGGCCCAGCAGTCGGAGGTAATATAACCCTCAAAGCCCCATTTTTTCAGGAGAATATCCTGCAAAAGGGTCTTGCTGCCGCAGGCGGGCTCCCCGTTTACCCGGTTATAGGCACCCATCACACCCTCAACCCCCGCGTCCACCAGGGCGTGGAAGGCGGGAAGATAGGTTTCCTCCATATCCTGCTTGGTAGCCCGGGCGTCAAACTCATGGCGCAGCTTCTCCGGGCCGCTGTGAACGGCATAATGCTTGGCGCAGGCGGCGGTCTTCATGTAGTGGGGGTCGTCGCCCTGCAGACCGTGAACAAACTGCACACCCAGTCGGGCAGCAAGATAGGGGTCCTCTCCGTAGGTCTCCTGACCCCGGCCCCAACGGGGGTCCCGGAAGATATTTACATTGGGGGACCAGAAGGTGATTCCCTTGTAAATGCCGTAATCCTGATACTTCTGGTAGGAGTTGTACTTGGCTCTGCCCTCGGTGGAGATCACATCCGCCACCTTACCCATCAGCTCCTCGTCAAAGGAGGCAGCCATACCGATGGCCTGGGGGAAAACCGTGGCCATGCCGCACCGGGCAACGCCGTGGAGGGCCTCATTCCACCAGTTGTAGTCCTTCACCCCCAGGTGGGGTACCCCCTTGGCTCCGTGGAGCAGCTGGGCTGCGCACTCCTCCAGGGTCATACGGCTGACCAGGTCCGCCGCACGCTCCTGGAAACTCAGGCTTTCGTCCAGATATTTTGCTTTTTCTTCCATAGGTTTCCTCCTGTTTTATTCCCCGGCAAACATTTTTTCTTCTACATAACGGCAGATGGCATGGTAGATGGGCAGGTGGTATTCCTGCACCTGATAGGTTTCCTCCGCCGGTGCCTTGATACAAATATCACACAGGTGATCCATCGTCCCCTGACGGCTGCCCGTCAGGCCAATGACCACCATGCCCTTGGCCTTGGCGGCCACAATGGCATAGTAAACATTTTTGGAGCTGCCGGAAGTGGAGATGGCCAGCAGCACATCCCCGGCCTTTCCGTGGCCCCACACCTGCTGGGCAAACACCAGCTCCGGCACCGCATCGTTGCTGTAAGCGGTGGACAGGGCAATGCTGCCGGTAAGGGGGATGGCAGGCAGCGCCCCTTGCAGATGCTGTCCCAGCAGAATCCCGGCTTCATCCACCGCCGCCAGACGCTGCTGCTCCTCCCGGCTCAAAGGCCGCCGGATGTAAAATTCCTTCATCAGCTCCCCTACGATATGCTCGGCATCCGCACCGCTGCCGCCATTGCCGCATACCAGAAGCTTTCCTCCATTGCGGTAAGCCTCCACCAGAGCTTCCGAAGCCTGGGCCACCGCCTGGGCACAGCCGGACAAGGCCGGGTAGCGCTGTGTCAGTTCCTCCATGATATCCATATGGATTCCTCCCCGTTTTCAGAAAGGCAGCAACTTACAGTAGGCCTTCTCAATAAAAGCCTCTGAGCCAAAGCTGCCGGATTTGAGTACAAAGTGGAAGTCTTCCCCGGTTTTTTTCAGAAGGGGGACTCCCGGCTCAATCTCCTGACCGATCTCCATGCCGGTAATCTCCATGGCGCGGCAGAAGGCGGCAGAGGTGTCCCCGCCCAGCACAATACACTTGCGGATCCCCCGGCGGCGGCACAGCTCCCGGGCTGCCCGAGCCATGATGGATGAGATATTTCCGGAGATTTCCACGTTGGAAATCCCTCGTGCAAGGGCTTTTTCCTTGGTTTCCCCCACTTTTTCCGGCTCCTGGGTGGTGTGAATCAGCACCAGGTTCTGCCGGTCAAAGCCGGCCTCCGCCCGGGAGAGCAAATCCTCCAGCACATCGGCGCCTTCCGCTACTGCCACCGTGTCCAGTTCTATCACAGGAAATCCCTGCCGGCGCAGGTATGCCACCTGGGCTATGGTCTGGGGCGTCAGGCTGCCTGCCATCGCCAGCACAGGCTCATGGCGCTCCATCTGCTCCTGCAGGCCCAGGTAATAGCCGATCTGGGCACTGCCGCAGACCACCTTCTCCCGGGCAATCACCCGGGCAATGAGGGCCAGGTCTTTTTCGTTCCGGGTGTCAAAAATCACATACTGATAGATCTGCCGGGCCTGCTCCAGGGCCTTTTTCAGGTGCTCGGCTCCTTTATCCAAATCCTCTACCGTAATGGCTCCTACCCGGCGCCGGGTCTGGCTTGCCAGAATCCGGCACATATCCGACTCTTTCATGGGATGCACCGGGTCGTTCCGGAACTGGGACTGGGCAAGCTCTACCCCATGGACATAGTGGATGCTGTTGATGGTGGTTCTTCCGTTTTCCGGGTAGCCGGGCACCACCACAGCAAAATCCTCTCCCAGGGCATCCAGCATGGCATCGAACTCGGCGCCGATGTTTCCCCGGAACACGGAGCATTGCTTGTCAAAATACCGGTCGCAGTCCGGGGCCAGCTTCACCGCATCGTATACCCGGCGGTAGGCCTCCTTCGGTTCCAGAAACCGGGAGTCTGTATCCGCCACGCACACCGCCTCCCCGGCCTGAAACAGCGTTTCGGTTCCGCAGGTGTAGGTGACGGTTTTCAGGCCGCTTTTGGCGTACATCACTGCAATGTCATTGGCACCGGTGATGTCATCCGCCACAACCAAAGTTTTCATACTTCTCACTCCTTCTCCAGTCCCCCCAGGATTACCCGGTACCAGTGACAGTAACGGCGGTACCCCTCCTCATAGAGAGCCTGCCTCCGGGGGTCCGGGGCGTATCGGGCACCCAGGGTCATGCCCCGGGCAAATCGGCCGGCCTCAGGCCCTCCCTGCTGACAAAATACCATCAGGGTTACGGCGCCGGAAAGGGTTGCCTCCTTCTGGGCCAGGGTAAGCACCTGCCGTCCCAGAATGTCTGCCTTCCGCTGCATCCAGCCGGGGCTTTCTGTGGCCCCGCCCACGCTCAGCACCGGAAGCTCCGGTGCCCCGGCAGCTTCCAGCACCAGCCGTCCCTGGTAGCCCAGTCCCTCCACCACCGCCCGGAGCATATCCCGGTGATCGTGGCGGGGTTCCAGTCCCAGAAAGGCCGCCGGAAAGGTCTGCCGGCAGCAGGGGGTCCCCATGCCGGTAAGGGCCGGGAAGTACAGGATTCCCGTTGGCTCCCGGTTTTCCTCCAGATAAGCATTGAGGGTTTCATAGGAGAGCGGACCGCTCCCCTTGGTGCGGTACCACTCCACCGACAGCCCGGAGGCGCTGATATTGCCCATCCAGAACAGGCCGCCTCCGGGAAAAGGCCCGAAGCAGCAGCCGGTATCAAAATCCTGTTGGGTCAGAGGCCTTTGCGCAAGCTGCCCCAGGTAGGTTTCCGCTGTACCGCAGCTGTCGCAGATGCCCTGCCCCGCCGCCAGAGCCATACCGAAGGCGGCGCACACATGGTCATGGGCACCGATACACACCGGCACCCCTTCCCAACCCGGCAGGCAGCAGCTGCCCGCCGCGGCCCCGGAGGGGATGATCCGGGGAAAATTCTCCCGGGACAAGCCCCATTTCTCCAGAAAAGCCAGGTCAAAGTCCCCGGTTTCCAGATGATAGGCGTAGGTTCTGGCAGCAAAGGTCGGCTCCGTCACCATCTGTCCGGTGAGCAGATACACCACATAGTCCACCGCCGACAGCCACACCGTTCCTTCTGCCCGGTGGTTTCCGTGGTCCAGCACCCAGCGGTACTTGTAAATGCCGTACTTGAAGCTGTTCCGAAGGCCGGTGGTGCAAAACCGCTCCCTGTCCGCCTCCGGGGAAAGCCTCTGGGCATAGGAAAGGGTCCGCCGGTCGTACCAGGGGATGATGGGGCTTAAAGGACTTCCGGAGGCTTTCTCCAGCGCCAGCCCCGCTTCCGCCATGCCTGTGACCACAATGCCCCGGGGTCGGGTGCTGGGCAGCCGCAGCCGTCCCAGCAGCTCTTCCAGAAGCGCCTCCACCTCCCGGGGGTCGTACACCGGGCCCAGGGGGTCGGGCTGGGTGGGGGTGGGAACCCGCTCCAGCTGGAGGAGGGTTCCATCCCCGTCAAACAGCCCCGCCTTCACATGGGTGGTGCCAAAATCCAAACCGATATAGGTCTGCATAGCCATGGCTCACAGCTTTTCCAGCTGGGCAACGCCGCTGACGGGACTGGTCAGCACCCGCGGCCGGGCAGACTCCGGCAGCAGAGGCAGGCACCGGGCCATGGAGGCCTGGGCCAACAGGAGAATTTCATTTTCTTCCAGCTGGCGGAGAATCTCCGCCGACACCAGCCGGTCATACCCCTCCAGGTCCCCGGACTGCAGCAGGGCTCCGGCCCCCTCTACCACGTGAGAGGTAACCTCCAGGGTCTTGCCTGCGGCTTTTGCTTTCCGCAGAATCAAATCTGTGGTAGGGCCCAGTGTGGAGGGCAGGGCTGCCAGCACGGCAATCCGGCTGCCGGCATTCACCGCCGCCTCTGCCATGGGGCCGTCAATCCGCAGCACCGGCACGGAGCAGAAGCTGCTGCCCTCCTCAATGACACCGCCGATGGAGGAGCAGGCACACAAAATGGCATCGGGCTTCAAAGTCTGGGCCATGGCAAGCTGGGTATACAGCCGGGCACGCACCCCCGGGGTAATGGCCCCAGCCTGATTGATTTCCGGCAGAATGCTGTCATCCAGAAGATTGGCAACCTGCCAGGGCTGGGAGAGGTTCCCCACCAGCTGTCCCAAAGAAGGGATGGTGGCAGGGGTTGTATGGATAATCACCAGTTTTTTCATAGTAAATGCCCCTTTTATGCCTGATTGCTGGCAAAAAGATAATTTTCAATCCGGTCTTCCACCAGAGCCTGCACCGCTGCGGCGCCCCGCTCCAATTCCTCCCGGGGCAGGCGGAGCAGCTCTGCGTTGGGCATTCTGGTCACCCCCAGCTCCTTCTGGAAGGCCAGCTCCAGGTCCGTTGCAATGTTGATTTTGGCAATGCCGCCGATACCGTCCAGGGCAATGGCCCGGTGTACCGTCTGTGCCGGCAGACCGGAGCCGCCGTGGAGCACCAGGGGCGCATTGGTCAAGGCACGAATCTTCTTCAGCCGGTCAAAGTCAATCTTGGGGTCCTTTACGGGATACACACCGTGGGCGGTGCCGATACTCACTGCCAGGGAGTCGCATCCGGAACGGGCCAAAAAGTCCGGAACCTGCTCCGGCAGGGTGTAAAGGGCTTCGTCGCCGCCGGTTTCCAGCTTGTCGGCGCCGCCGATGTTCCCCAGTTCCGCCTCCACCGCCACATCCCGGTCATGGGCATATTCCACCACCTTCCGGGTCAGGGCGATATTCTCCTCGTAGGGCAGCTTGGAGCCGTCAATCATCACCGACTGGAAGCCTGCCTCAATGGCTTCAAACACGGTTTCCGGGTCATAGGTGTGGTCCAGATGGAGCACCACCGGCACCGTTACGCCCTCCACCGCCTGGTAAAAGGCCCGGGCAAATTCCTTTGCCGTGAGGGAAAACCACTTCAGCTCATTGGAGGAAATCTGCACCAGCACCGGAGCATTTTTCTTCTGGGCTGCCCGGACAACGGCAGAAATCAGCACCGTGTTCCGGGGAGAGAAGGAGCCCAGGGCATAGCCCTTCCGGTTGGCCCGGGCATAAGCTTCCAGAATCTCATTTCTTTTCATGTTACTTGCCTCCCAAATTTTTTACCGGATGTGCCGGGGGTTGCCCAGCAGCTCCGCCCAGATGGAGGATTGGGCAATGTGCTCCGCCGTCTCACAGCGGCACAAGGCATCCTCCGGGTTCTTTCCGCAGCACAAAAGGCCGTGGTTTTGCAGCAAAATCGTATTGTAGCTCCCGGCAAAGGGGCGCACCGCCTCCACCAGCTCCCGGGAGCCTGCAGGGGCATAGGGTGCCAGGGCGGTACTGCCCACAATCTCCTTCATTTGCAGCAGGTAGTCCTCCGGGATGGGTCTGCCGGCAATGGCATAGGCACAACAGGCCACCGGGTGGGCGTGGATGATACATTTCACATCCGGCCGGGCTTCATAAATCATTTTGTGGAGGGGAAATTCCTTGGTTACTCTCCCCTGTCCCTCCAAAAGGCTTCCGGACATGTCCGTCACCAGCATATCCTCCGGTGCGAGGCTGCCTTTGTGCCGGGAGGAGGGGGTGATGACCAGGAGGTCATCAACTCCCCGGATGCTTACATTTCCCTCGGAGCCGGCAAGAATCCCGGATTCATACAGCCTCCGGCACAGCCGGGACAATTCTTCTCTTTCCGCTTCCAGCATGCCAATCACTCCAATTCCAACAGGTTGGTCTCTGTCCAGGTGTCTGCATCCACCCGGAGGGTCTTGATCTCCCAGGGAGTGAAGGTCAGGATCTTTTCCGCAGACAGGAAGGGCAGCGCCACTTTCGCCTGGGCAGGCTGTCCGGTGGTCTCCCGGAGCCGCACCACCACGCCCTTCCCATCCTCGGCAGCTTTGAGAACCGTCAGCTGCACCTGAGAGGTGGACACAGAGGCGAAGGATGCCTTCTGGGGAAGGATGCCCGGGTGATAGGTTTCAAAAAGGGCAATGGGCTTTGCCAGCATGGTCTGGGAAAGCTGGGCTGTCCGGGACTGCTCCCAGCTGCCCGTATGGGGATACAGGGCATAGGTAAACTCGCTCATCCCCTGGTCAATATAGTCATAGGTGATGTTCTCATCCGGCACGTAGGGGGTATGGTGGGCAAAAATGGGGCTGCGGAGCACCGTCAGGTATGCCTCCTGGTTCAAGGTGCTGCAGGCCGAACGGGTATCCGTCAGGATGGAAAGGCCGGCAATGGCAGTTTCCATGCCCGGGTTGGTGCCCTCCAGATCCATGAACTTCTCCATGGGAAATTCCTGGCCGTTGGGCTCCCGGCCCACCACGCCGTAGGGAATTTCGTAGGAGCAGCGCAGGTAATTCAGCTGCATGGGGAACCGGAGCTTCAGCATCTTCATCTTTTCCTGCCAGTCCACCCGCACCCGGACATAGACCTGGGGCAGGGCCCGGTAGAGGATAAAGTCCTGCTGCAAAGTGGACTTTCCGTACCGGTAGACAGCACGGATGACTTTCCGCACGGAACCGGATTCCAGGCAGAACATCCGCTCCAGGGCGAAGGTGCCTGCCTCCCGGTCAAACTGATACACCCCGTGGGACCAGGTGTCGCTTTGGTCGTCTATCACCACCGGGATGGCTGCGGGTGCCTTGAAGAACTGGGTGCCGTCGGCCTTGTTTTCCAGGGCGGCAATGCCGCCGGTGGTCTCGTCCATGGCAAGGCTTACAAAGGCATTTTCCAGGGCGAGGGCGGTATCTGCCTCCTGCTGGGGATTTTCCAGATTTTCCCGGATGGCCAGCCGGTACACCCGGTAGCCCAGAGCCGGCAGCTGTGCCACAAACACCATCCGGCTTCTGCCGTTGCAGGCTGCCTCAGACTGGACCAGCTGGTAGGGAATCAGGTGGTTTTCTTCATCCAGCAGCACCGTGTGGGGCTTGGGGGTGACCATCTCCACCTCCACCGGAAGCTTCCCTTCAAAGGCATTGGGGTTAAACACCACCAGGGGCCGCATGCCCTCTTCCTTGGGGATGTCAATGCTCCAGGTAAGCCTTTGCAAAGCGCCGTTGGCTGCGTGGTCGGCGATGGTGGCGGCATAGCCGTACTCCTGCAGGGCATCCTCACAGGCAGAACGGATGCTGGTGCCGGCCATAATGTCATGGAACTGATTGAACAGCACCGTTTTCCAGGCCTTGGTCAGCTCCTCCATGGGATAGGGGTAATCCCGGAGGGCATTGGCAAGAACCGACAGCTTTTCCGCTGTCAGGAGCTTCTCCTCCGTGCGGCGGTTGGCGGCCTTGATCCGCATCTCTGCGCTGTAACAGCCGCTGGAATGGTGCAGCAGCTCTCCGTATACCTTGGGAAGGGCCTTGCGGCTTTCCCGCACCTCCCGGAAATACCGGTCGGGAGAGGAGAGCACCAGCTCCGGCAGATCCTGCCGCTGGTTCATCTCGTGCAGGCTCTTGATATTTTTTACTGTGGGAGCGCCGCCGTGGTTCCCCACGCCGTAAAAGCTCATCATCTGCGCCCCTTCCTCTTTCATCAGGTTGGCGCAGCGCTCCACATGGCCTGCCAGCTGGTCCGGCCAGGAGCAGTATTCAAAGGGAATCCGGTAAGCCATGACCGTGGAGCCGTCGGGGGCTTCCCAGGTAAAGGTCTCCCCTTCCAGGTGCTTTTCGTGACGGCCGGGGCGCATGAACACATAGCCGTCCATTCCCTGCTTTTTCAGTATCTGGGGCAGCATGGCATTGTGGCCGAAGCTGTCCACATTGTAGCCGAACTCTGCCATTTTTCCGAATTTCTCCAGGAAGTACCGCTGGGCATACAGGCCCTGGCGGACAAAGGACTCCCCGTCCGGGGCGTTGCAGTCCGGCTGAATCCACCAGCCGCCTGCCAGCACCCACCGGCCTTCCGCCACCCGCTTGCGGATTTCCTCAAACATCTGGGGGTCGTTCTCCTCAATCCAGGCGTAGTAGGCCCCGGCGCTGCAGGTGAAGATAAAGTCGTCAAACTCCTCCATCCGGTCCAGGGCGGAGCGGAAGGTGGCCTTGATTTCCTGGAAGCCCTCCTGCCAGCGCCACAGCCATACCGGGTCGATATGGGCGTTTCCAATCATATGCATTTTCTTAGCCTTTTCCATATATGTGTCCTTTCCGCCTCAGTCCTGAGGCTCCTCCAGAAGGTTCACCCTTTGGAGCTTTCCGGCTTCGAACCGGAAGGTTTCAATGGCATAGTGCCCCAGGGTGATGGGGAAGGTATTTTCTCCGATTCGCAAGGTGGCCTCCGTGTCCAGGCCGTCGGTTTCCAGCAGCCGAAGAATCATGCCGCCCCCGGTTTCCGCTTTCTTCACCAGCACAGGACGCACATTGGCCTTGTCTACCCCGATAAAGCCCTCCCGGATGTCTGCCCCCTTCTGGGGGTTCCGGTGTACCGAATCCATCAGGTACTGACATTTTACCGTCAGCCGCTCCGCCAGACCGTACAGGTCACTGCCGGAGGCCGGGGCCTTATGGGGCCGGAGCAAAAGCTTTACCCGATGCTCCCCCAGGTCGGTGTACTCGTAGGTTTCCACCTGGTTATACCAGTCCTTGCTGTTGCCCTGGGCAAAGATGGCGCTGCGGGTGAGGGTCAGCCGCACCTCATTGCCCACCAGGTTGAAAGCATACTTGCTGTCGTTGGCAATGGTCAGTCCGGAGCCCTTTTCCTCCGCTGCATCCAGGAACCGGTGCATATTGAACTCCGTCTCCGCCTCATAGGGACGGTGATGGACACCGTAGGCGGTTTCGGCGGTGGTGGAAGCAATGGCCGGCATGGGCAGGGCCAGCTTCATCAGGTGCCAGGGATGGTTGAACCGCAGCAGCAGCTCCACCTGCAAAGCATCTGCACCTTTTTCCAGAACATAGTGCATCTCTGCCCGGGTTTCCTCAAAGTGGCTGCGTACCCGGATTACCTCCCGGAGGGAACCGCTTTCGATTTTCTCCATGGAATCCAGGGTGAATGCCACCTGCCGGTCCTCATAAATCCGGCCCTGGAGGCCGCCCCAGGCATCCCGCTCATCCCGGTACAGGCACAGCCTTACGGGGGCGGACAGGCTCTCATACCCGGTTTCCAGCTGGGTCAGCCGTGCAAGGCCGCCGGTGGCCGGGTCAAAGGAGGCCCGGATAATGCTGTTGTCCAGGGTCAGGCAGTGGGGGTTCTGAATCTCAAAGTGGTCATTTTCCAAAAGTGCGGCCTTATCCCGGGACACATAGAACACCTGCACCCCGTAGGCGGGAACCTCTGCCTGGAACAGGAATCTGCGCCGTCCCCCCAGGGTGGTGTGGCGCACCTTGGCATCGGTATGAATCCGCTGATAAGGAACCTCGTTCCCTTTGTCGTCCATCAGCTTCAGGTTGTCCTGGCAGAACCATTCCAGCTCTGCCTCCACCAGGCCCCGGTAGGGCTGGCTGGAAGCATTGCAGACAAACAGAGGGAAGCCGTAGTCTCCCGTGGGAATTTGCTGGCACAGTTTCTGCATGGCAATTCCCCGGATAATCCCCGCCTGGGCGCTGACGGAAGCCATCTGCATCATAGCCTCGTCCCGTCCCGCCCGGATGGTGGTGCCCCCAAAGGTATCGTGGAATTCATTGAACAGAAGGAGCTTCCAGAGATTTTTCATCTGGGCCGTCTCCGGCATCCAGCCGCCCCCTGCCAGCTGCACCATGCCCATGAGCCGGTCTGCCTCCATAAGCCGCTGCTCTGTCTGGCGGTACAGACGCTTGAAGGGGGCGTCGATGCTGTAGCAGCCGGGGTTGATTTTTTCAAAGGGCCCGGTAAGGGTGGGCTGATTTTCCGTATCTGCCTCCCGGAAGAAGGTATCCAGGGTGGCAAAGTGAAGCCGGGTATCCGGGAAGCTGTCCTTCAGGCTGCGGATGCTCTCGATATTGGCCTTGGTGGGGCCGCCGCCGTGGTCTCCCACGCCGTAAAAGACCGCCATCTTGTCCCACTGGGGTGTCCGGTCCAGGGTATCCTGGATGTTTTTCACTGTGGGGTCGTGGAACCAGGTGGTGTACTCCCCCGGCAGGCACAGGGCCTGCACCCGGCTGCCGTCCGGCCCCTCCCAGCAGAACAGAGACTGCTGAATCCGGGGGCGCATGAACACATATGTGTCCATGCCGGACTTGGAGAGAATCTGGGGCAGGGCACCGCTGTGTCCAAAGCTGTCGATGTTAAAGCCGATATGGCAGCGGACACCCAGCTTCTCCTGCAAATAGTGCTGCCCGTAAAGTCCGTGGCGGACAAAGGCCTCGCCGCAGGGGAGCAGGCAGTCCGGCTCGATGAACCAGCCCCCTACCAGCTCCATCCGCCCCTCCTGAATCCGCTCCTTCAGCCGGGAGAACAGCTCCGGGTCAATCCGCTCAATCCACTCCAGAAATGCGGTGGAGGAGCAGGTGAACCGGAACTCCGGATATTCCTCCATCCGGTCCAGGGCAGAGGACAAGGTGGCCTTGACCTCCTGCATACCCTCCTCCCAGGTCCAGAACCACACCGGGTCGATGTGGGAGTTGCCAATCATGTATAAGTCTTTCATAGTATCCCTCCGTGGGTGCTTCCGGCCTGGGGTCAGAAGGTTTTGGTGGTGATTCTCTTTTGGGGCAGGGTGCTTTGCCGGGCAAGCCATGCTTCATAATCCGTCTTTACCCCCGTGAGAGCCGCAAGACTCTGCCGGGCGCTGTGGCTCAGAGGCAGCTGGGGCAGGTTCAGGCAGGCAAGAAGCCCTTCATAGCCTTTCCTTCTGCCGTTGGCTGCCAGAGCCCGGTACATAAGGTAGCGCAGCATCAGAAGCCGCTCCTTCAGCAAATCCCCCCGGGGCAATTCCTGGGCCTTTGCCAGCTCGGGAAGCTCCGAAAGTGCCTCCAGCCAGTCCAGAAGCTTAACGCTTCCGTTTCGCTCCGCCACAAAGGCGAAGCTCTCCAAATAGGGGAAAATCCCCTGGGAAATGCTGTTGTAATCCCGTTTTTCCCGGGTAATCCGGGAGAAAACCATAGAAAATGGGCCTTCACACCACCGGGGCGGCACATAGGCCAGCAGGTTCAAATCATATACCGGCTCCGGCATCACGCCGTGATCCGGCAAAAGCTGGACGCAGGTGGCGGGGCCGGTACGCTCCGGCAGGGTGTCCCCTGCCAGTCTGTTTTCCAAATCCTTTACAAATTCCTGGCAGTAAGTCTCGCTTCCATGCCAGAGGGACAGCCGCAGCAGGAAGGGACGGGCCTTTGCCTCCGCCCCGGATTCCAGGGCTGCCTCCACAAGGGGCAGCACCCTCTCCCTTTCTGCACACATCAGCTCCAGGTAGGGTTGCCGGTCATTCTCGCAGTCCGTAAAGCCTGCATCCACCCAGTGGGTACGCACCTTTCCCGACAGGGCTTTTATCCAGTCCTCCGGGTTTCGGCTTCCCGCCGCCGGGGCATAGCAGGGGTCACCGGAGAAGGCTTCCGTCAGCCGGGAAAGCTGTTCCGGGGGCAGCGCCTCCGGGGCCGTCCCCAGCTTCCGGCAATGGGCAATGAGATTTCCCATCACCGCTCCCTGGTGCATCAGATCCTTTTGCATCCGAATGCTGGGGAACACATCATGGGAGGCGCTGATGGCTTTGCCCAGAACGTACAGCCCCGGAATCCGGTTTCCCTCCGGCGTCACCGGAGTCAGGGCAGATAAGGGGATCTCCATTTTCGTCTGGGGCGGCAGGGCGCCGCAGTAGACCATGTCCGCCGTTACCTTGCCCTTGGGGTCATAGTTGGAATAGCAGGTATATAAGGTATCCGGAAAATGGGTGTGGCAAATCAAATCCTTCAGGGTCAGCCAGGTCTTGCCCCGGATGTGCCGGCTCTCCCGGACGACACCGCAGCTGCCATGGTCGAAAAGGCCCTCCCCAAAGTGTCGGGCTTCCAGGACAAATCGGGTATAATCCAGCGGGTCATCCAGGCACATCATGGCGCTGAAATTGTTCCGGTAGGTATCTGCCCGGGGATACTGGGCCAGGGAGGCCCAATAGGTCAGGCAGTCCCGGTCATTGCCGTATTGGAAGTCGGCTCCCGCAAACACCGCCAGATCTCCGTCCCCTGTGGCATCCAGAAGATAGGTTCCCCGGAGGAACCGTACGCCGTCCTCTCCCGCCGCTGCCACACCGGCCGGGCGGTTATCCCCCTCCCAGATACCGAATACCACCGTACCCAGGTGTACCTCCACTCCGGCTTCCACCAGAAGCTTCAGTAGTGCCGTGGCTTTGATGTCCGGGTTCCAGCTGTCCACCGGCCCCCAGAGGCCGGGCAGGTCCTTCCAATCTTTTTGGGGGGTCAGGGTCTTTACCAGCTGGTCCACCTGGTCTGTATCCCGGTACCGTGTTCCGAACCAGTAGGCGCTTACGCCGCCTATGGTGCCGGTACCCCCCAGGGCATAGCCTGGTTCCACCAGTGCCACCCGGCAGCCCCCCCGGGCAGCCGCCAGGGCCGCCATACATCCGGAAGTTCCGCCGCCGGCTACCACCACATCATAGGAAAGGGCACAGCCTTCCAGGGTGCCGTCCACGGTCAGAACAGGGTATTTCCCCTCCCGGCTGGGGTCTTGCCGGGACAGGACCCGGTGGGTTTTCATAATCTTTTCCTCCCGGGACGGGGCTTTTTTCTGTCCCCCTCCCCGGAGGGCAAAGCGGCCCAGCCGCCACTTTTCTTCCAGTCCGTCCGCCTGATAGCGGTGAAGGAGGGCCATCCGGGCTCCCAGCAGCCGCCGGGCCAGAGAGGGCTCCGCCGCCGCCGGATTTTCTGTTTCCAGAATCCGGATTTGCTCCGGTGCATCCCGGTTCGTCAGCCAGGCCCGGAAGGTAATATCTCCCAATTCCTCCCGGAAGTCCTCCACCCGGCGGGTAAGGATTCCGGCCAAGCCGAATTTTCCTGCCAGCCGCACCAGAATTTTCTCTTTCTCCCGGGGCGTCCGGTCCACCACCCATACACCGTAAAGGAGGGTAATTCCGGCACGCCGGCAGCTTTCCTCCAGCTGCTTTTTCCGGAGGTCCGGCAGGGTATCCAAAGGTGCATGGAGGGTCAGTTCCTCCGTCCCCAGGAAGGACCGGGAAGTGACCAGAGCCACCTTGTATCCCGCTTCTGCCAGGCTCAGAGCCTCCGCCACCGCCGGGCCGGAGCTGCCCAGAATCACCGTGTCCACATTTGCCAGAATGGGCAGCTGCTGCGCAGTATTCATAGGAATCCTCCTGTTACAGCTCCAGGGTCTTTTTCTCGTCCTTTTCCCAGTAGGAAATGGTAAAGTCACAGGTATTCAGGTCCGCTTCCAGCAGAACCTTGTCCCCATTTCCTTCCCAGAGGATTTTCAGCTCTCCTTCCTCCTGGGAAGGCAGGGTCATCTCCCCGGAGAAAGCCGGGTGGGAATTATAGAAACGCATCATCTTGCACAGCTTCTGCACCACCGGCTTTTGAACCGCCTCATCAATCTCCTCCAGGGTATAGTTATGGCGGCTGATATTCCGGTCATAATGGGTCCGCTCCATCAGCTCATAGTCGTTGGGGCCTGCCAGCAGACCCATGTAGTACACCTGGGGAATGCCGGGGGTGAAGAACTGAATGGCCCGGGACAGCAGGTACGCCTGGTCATTCTCCCCCACCGCAGAGTAGTAGGAGCAGTTGATCTGGTAAACCACCTTTGCTCCCTGGGAGTCCTTGCTGTAATCCCACTTGAAGTTGGCGCCGTAGTCTTCGGTTTTGCGAATCACCGACTCCAGCTCCTCTTTGGTGAGCAAGTCCACCACGTCCACCGTTCCCAGTCCGTCGTGGGTGTCCAGGGTGGTGTACTGCTTCCGGGGGCAGATATTCAGCCAGTGGAGCAGCCGGGTATTGCTGTGGGTATAGAGGGTGTGGAGCACCATCACCGGCAGCACAAAGTCATAGACATAGTAGCCATGGTCGGCAATGCTCAGCTGCTTGGTATAGTGGTCGTGAATCTCCGGCAGCAGCTCCACCCCGGTGCCTTCCAGCATATCCCGCACCCGGTCAATGAGCTGCCAGAAATCCGGCTCCAGGAAGAAGCAGGTAGTGCCGGGGCGCTTGGTGGCAAAGGCCAGGGCGTCCAGCCGGATCAGGGGAATGCCGTGGCTGGTAATCTCCCGGAGGGTCCGCTCCACAAACTTCCAGGCCGCCTCGCTGCGCAAATCCAGATCCATCTGCTCCTCATCAAAGGTACACCAGATTTTTTCCGTTGTGCCGTCGGCAAAATCGATGTCCACGCAGGGAGCGCAGGGCTTACGCTTGTTCAGCAGGGCGATTTCCTCCTCCGTGGGGAAGCCGTTTTCCCAGAAGTCCTTGAAGCGCATGAACAGGTGGGCATACTCCGAATCGTCATGCTTTTCCACAAAGTCCCTGAATTCCTCCGACCGCTTGGACAGGTGGTTGATCATAAAATCCGCCATAATCTCATAGTCCCGGGAAATCGTCTCAATATCCTCCCAGGTGCCAAACTCCGGGGAAACCCGGCGGTAATCAATGGGGGCAAAGCCCCGGTCCCCGGAGGAGGGGTAGAAAGGCAGGATGTGCACAGCGCCGATTTCCTTGGGGAAATAGGTGTGCATCACTCGGTTCAGCTCCTTCAGGTTTTTGCCGAAGCTGTCGGGATAGGTGATGAGCATGATGTGATTTTTCATAGCTGTCTGCCCTTTCTTTTTCAGAACTGATAGTGTATATCGAACCGTTTGAACCAGGGGTTATAGTAGTTGGCAAACTGAAGCTTTGCATCCAGCAGCCGCCGGTCTGCATCTGCCAGCAGCTGGGGTCCGATGTGTCCAAAGGTATAGTAATCAAAGTGTTGGGATGTGAGCTTGTCCAGCGTGGTTCTCCATTGGGCCTCGCTGGAGCCGATTTTCTCACTGAAGCCGCCCCAGACCGCATCTCCGGCAAAGAGGGTGACACTCTCCTGGGTGCGGAGCACAAAGCTGACGGAGCCCATGGAATGGCCCGGGGTGTGGAGCACCTGAAGGCTTCCGTCCTTAACCGGGAAGGTCATCCCCTCCTCCAACTCTGCGTCAATTCTCACCGGTACCGGCACCTTGCCGTAGAGCAAAGCGGCAGAGGTCATCTCCGGGTCACCGGTTTCCACCTGCTTTTTGTCCAGATGGTGAATGGAAATGTTACAGCCGTACTTTTCCTTCCACAGATATCCGGCACCCACATGGTCATAGTGGCCATGGGTCACCAGGATGGTGTGGATATCCCCCGGGTTCAGCCCCAGGGAGCGGATATTCTCCTGGATTCTCTCAAAGCCCTCCGGGGTTCCGCAGTCAATCATATAGAAGCCCTTTTCGTCTGCCACCAGGTAAGCCGTGGCATCGAAGGGGTGGGACAGGCTGGGGCCTGCCACCTGATAAACATTTTTCATCAGTTTCATGGTATTCACCTCTCAGGTTTCCCGGGGAAGCTGCATAAGCCCCACCGTGATGGCGGCGTAGTCTCCGATCCGCTCTCCCAGAGCCGGGGGGCAGATTTTGCACACCTTTGCACTCTGGCAAAGGGCTTCCTGCCGGATGATTTTCAGCATGGTGTCCCGGAGCACCGTCTCCTGCCGGGCGTAAATGCTGCCAATGACAATCATCTGGGGATTGAGAATGTCAATGAGAATGGACAGTCCCTGTCCCAGCCGCCGGGCCACCTGGGCAAAAATCTTCTCTGCATAGGGGTCCCCCTCCTGCAGTGCCTGGGCTACCCGCTCTGCCGTTACATTGGGAAGATCCTCCATGTCCCGGCAGAAGCCCACCTTTTTGCCTCTGCGCATTGCCTCCACAGCTTCTTCCCGGCCCTGGTTGGCAATACCGCCGCCGCTGCAAAAGCCCTCAAAGGAACCGTTCTTTCCATAGCCCAGGGGGCCTTCGTCTGCCAGACGGATGTGCCCTACCTCGCCGGCCATGTCGTTGGTGCCGGAGTAGAGCTTGCCGCCCAGAATGAGGCCTGCTCCCATGCCGGTGCCGAAGGTGAGGAACACCATATTCTCCGTCCCCACACCGGCACCCTGATACCATTCCGCCAAAGCGCAGGCATTGGCATCGTTTTCCATGGCCACCGGCACCCCAAAGGCCTCCCGCAAGGGGGTATAGATATCCACCTGATCCCACAGGGGCAGATTGGGAGGTGCCAGAATCAAGCCTTTCCGGGAGTCCAGGGGTCCGCCGCAGGAAATACCAATCGCCGCCAGCTTCCACTGGGGGTTCTCCCTGCACTTATCCCCGATGATCTCCACAAAGCGTCCGATGGCCTTCTGGGGATCGTCCCGGATGGTCTGCTCCTTTACCTTATCCAGAAACCGGAAGGTTCCCTTCTCCTCCACCTGGGCAAAGGTAATGGCACATTTGGTGCCGCCAATGTCAATACCTGCAATGATTTTCATTTCTTCATCATCCTCACATAGCCGGCGGCACCGGAAGCTGCCGCCTCAGGGCTTTCCTCTTCCAGAAGCCGTATCCCAAACGCCTCCTGGGTCAGCTGCCGCAGAATCCGGTTTTTCACGATTCCACTGCCGGCTCCATAAAATTTCGTCTTTTCCCGGCGGATTTCCTCCGGGATGGCCAGGTACAGCCGGTGCAGCTCCCGGGCCATTCCCCGGACATAGCCTTCCAGCAAATCCCCGAAATCCTGCTCCTCCCGGATGTCTCCAATCTGGAGGGTTCCCGGCTTCAGACCTTCCAGCTCTCCGTAGATTGCCGGAATCACCTGAAGAGGCCCATGTCCCCTCCGGTGCCGCTGCCACAGTCTGTCCAGGGCTTCGTAACCGTCAATTTCCAATCCTGTGCATTGACGCACCACGTCCTCCACCAGCCGGACGAAACGCTCGTAGCTTTTTCCGCCGTTCTGGGATACCCCCACATACAGGTAACCCAGATCAAAGAAGCTGCGCACCTCCACACCGGATGCCGGCAGGTATCGGGGGGCATAGCAGGAAACCTGCTGCCCTGTACCCACATTGAGCAGCACACTTCCGGTAAAATCCCATGTGCTGCCCAAAAAACTACACTGATTGTCCCCCAGGGCACTATGAACCCCAGCCCCCCGGTAGGTACCCAAGACCTGGTCCTCCCGGCTTACCCGGGGAAACCAGTCCGGGTTCAGGCCCAGGTTTTTCAGGGTCTTCCGGCAAAAGTCCCCCCTCTGGATATCAAAGCACCCAAGGCTTTCCGCCATGGTCACATTCATCCGGGGCAAGGTGGTTTTCGTAAGCTGCAACGCCGCATAGTCGCCGATGGTGCACACCCAAGCGGTATCTTTCGGAACCTGTCCCTGCTCCTGCAAGTACAGGGCGGTCACCACACCTCTTCCGGAAATCTCATTGCCTCCCGTAATCCCCCGGACGTATTCGGCATAAGTCTCCTGCCCCCGGGGATAATTTCCAAAGGGATTTTTCCAGGTATACAGGGGGGACAAGGCTTTCCCTTCCCTGTCCAAGAGCAGAATCCCGTGCATCTGGCAGGAAATGCCAATATCTGTCACGTTCTCCTGCCACAATCTGTCCACCAGGCTGCGGACGGTGGCGGCGATGGCCGCCGGGTCCTGGGTGTAAATCCTTCCATCCAGAAACCCATGGTTTATTTTTTCCACCCGAAGGGGGCGGCTGCCGGATTCATCCAGCAGCACGCCGCAAATGGAGGTGGTTCCGATATCCATTCCAATGACTGCCATAGCGATTTATTCTCCAAAGGCAATTTCCACGGCCATAGGCCCGGTATCTCCGGGAACCTGATAGCAGCCTGCCCGGGGCGTTACTTCCACAGCCCGTCCGTTTACCAGCACCTGGCTCACCGGCTTCTCTGCCACAAACAGGAAGCTTTCGCAGGCTGCCAGGGCAGCGGTGAGGGTATTTCCCTCCACCTGCTGACTCTGCACCACCCAGGTAGACAGGTACTTTGCCGGATCGCCCAGAATCTGGCCGCCGGGTCTGCGGGGCAGCACCAGCAAAAGCTCTGCATCCTGGGCTTCCAGAGTCAGCTCCACCGGCTGTCCCGGCTCCAGAGGGGTGCAGCTCCCGGCAAAGTGCCGGTACACCAGCCACTGCTTGCCCCCCAGCTGGGGAATATCCTCCACCGCCAGGGTGCCGCAGCAGGTTTCGTTCTCCTCATCCAGGTTGAAAACCGCCACCACATAGCCGTCCCCATACCGGTTGAACACCTTGAAAAGCTTTTTGCTGCTCCTGGGGTCTGTCAGCAGGCAGTCCGCCGTGGGCACACCCACATCATCACAGAGCAGAAGCCTGCCGTTGTTCCCAACCAGGGGCATAATATTGATGGGATCGGTACCGTCCAGGGGGTCACTGATGTAAACCGGGCCGCCGCTTACTGCCCGAAGCACGGAATTCTGGCGGCTCTCCACGTGGCTGCTCCAGAACATGTCCCAGTCACCCCAGTAGAACTGGCCGTGAAGCAAGGTGTTGAAGCTGTTTTGCAGGGCGTGCTCCCGGAAGCCCCGGGGAACCTGAGGCACAAAGTCATCGCTGCTGCGGGCTACCGGGGAGTGTCCCCGGAGCCAGAGGTTCTCCGGCGCCATGCCCATGCAGTTTACCAGATTCCCACCAAAATGGGCATCCGTGGACCGTTCCAGCGCCCGCAGGCATCCCCCGGCGGACCGGTTGTAATCCGCCATACCTTTATAATACAGAGAACCGCTGCCCTGGCCGTCCACCTTTACAAAATCAATGCCGCACTTGTCTGCCAGGTAGCTGTGCCAGCCGTTGTAGAAGTCAAAATAGGTTTCCTCCCGGGGTTCCAGCACATCGTCCTGTCCCCGGTGAACCAGCTTGTCCTGCCATTTCCGGAAGATGGGAGAATCGGGAGCCAGGCCGGTCCAGTAGCCCATAAGGGCGTGCCACACACCCACCTGCTCCAGGCCAAACGCCTCCTTGGCAACCTTCACCGTATGAGAAAGGCCCTGGGGAAATTTCTCCTTGTCTGCCGTCCAGTCCTTCAGCTTCCGGTTGGGATAGTCCGCATCGGACCAGCCGTCGTCAATCAGCATCCACCGCACCGGCACCTGTTGGTCCTTCAGCTGCTGAAGCTTTTTAAGGATGTCCGCCTCGTTGACTTTGTGGTAGAAGGCATCCCAGGTACACCAGCCCAGGCTGCGGAACATCTGGGGGAAGGTTTTGTTTTCCCGGAGCATATGGGTTTTTCCCAGCCGGCGGCATACGGCTGCCACCATTTCCTTTATGCACACATAGGGATCGGCGCCGTGATGGACCGCCGCCACAATGTGGGAGTTGCTGTCTGCCGGGCAGCCGTTGGCAGAAAGGGAAAGTGTGACACCTCCCGTTTCACCGGAAAAGTCCCCCCGGAGCACACCGTCGCACACCGTAACTGCCGCCCAGTACTCCCCCTTCTGCTGCCACAGCAGCAGCTGGGTCCGCTCCGGAACCTGCTCCGGCCCGGAAACAAAAGCAGGCCGCAGCCACCAGGTCTTGTGCTGATAGACTGCCGTCATGGCACCGGCCTCCGGCAGGGGCAGAGAAAACAGTCCCACTTGGCTGCTGGCATCCGTATCCAGGCTGGCATCCAGTGCTTCATTCCCCAGAACGGCGCTGCCGTTTGTTACCTGCACCCGGTACAGCCAGACACCTTCCTCCTGCTCCGGTGTAACCGTGCAGTTTTCCATATGCTGCGCCGCAAGTCCTGTTTTCTCTGTCATAACATTTGCCTCCTTGGATCAGTTCTTTGCCCAGATTCCGTTGACCGCCTCCTGGAAGAAACGGTCAATCACCACTTCTGCACAGCCGATGACGCCGGCATCAGCGCCCAGCTGAGATTTCACAATATTCCGGCCGTTGCCTTTTTTCATCATTCGCTGGACTGCCACGTTGGTGATGATTTCGTAGCTGCTTTCAAAGTCCCGCAGGAACAAGCCGCCCAGCACCACCTTTTCCGGGTCCAGCAGGTTAATCACGTTGGCAACCCCTATCCCCACATAAAATGCCGCCCGATTGATAATGGGTACTGCAATCATATCCTTTTCCCGGTACGCCTGGGCAAGATTATCGATTTCCAGACATTCCCGCCGGGGATACAACGGATGTTCCGGGTGCTTTTCCAGCTCCGTCCGAAAATCCCGCAGGACTGCGATTCCCGAAGCCATGGCCTCCAGGCAGCCCCGGTTGCCGCATTTACATACCGGCCCGTTCAGGTCGATGGTCACATGGCCGAACTCTCCGGCCTTGCCTTCTGCGCCGGCGTTGATTTTGCCGTTGGTTATCATGCCGCTGCCGATGCCCATATCCACATCCAGGTAAAACAGGCTTTCGCTGCCCCGGCCTTCCTCGTTCCAGAATTCCCCCAGGGCAATCACATTGGTGTCCTTGTGCAGATACACCGGCAGACCCAGCCGGGACTGCAAAATGTCCCGCAGGGGCAAATAATGGAGCATGGGCATATTGGGCGGGGTCAGAACCATTCCCTGTTCCATATCAATCGGACCGGGAACGCCGATGCCCACTCCGATATACTTCTCCCGGGGTGCTCCTGCCTCCTCCATAACCTCCTGTACGGAGCTGAGCAGCTGCTCCACCAGCTCCTTCTGGGAAAGGCAGCGGTTTTCCATGGGAATCCGCCGGCGTGCCACAATTTTACGCCCCAGGTTCACCACCGCCACGTGGATCTCCTTGCGGTTCATATATAAAGAAATCATGTATCCGAAGTCCGGATTGATTTCATACATTGCAGAGTTACGCCCCACCGCCTTCTTCTCGATGCAGGCAAACCGGACAAGCCCCTGGTTTTCCAGCTCATCCAGAATCTTTTTTACTGCTGCGAAGGTAAAGCCCGTAGCAGAAGCCAGTCCTGCCTTGGTGGCGTGGGTATGCTTTCTTATGTAGTTGAGTACGGTTCTTCGATTGATATTTTTCAGTTGGGTCTGGTGATCATCCATGGCAATTGCCTCCCTGTTGTTTTTTCTGTCCAAGGTACTGACAGTGGTTATTACGGGTATAATATACCACATTTTTCCAGTAACACCAACGAAATTCCCGCTAATCTTACAATTTTTATTCTCTATATTCCTGGGACCTATACGATTTGTGCAGAAAATGAGGAACTTTTCATCCGTCCCCGCCGGACAAAGCCCCAGGTGGAATCCGGCAGGCGGTATCAGGAGAATCTTTCAGAGGATTATGCAGGTGCCGGTGTATCGGGTCGGCCCCGATACACCGGCGGTTTGGCATCAGTTGATTACAACCTCGGGGTACTGGTCAGCCAGCGCAGCCTTGAAGTTGGCAACAATCTCATCGTTGGTCTGGCCTTCCTTGATTCCGTTGGAAGCGTACTTCTGGAACAGGTTCTGGACGGCTCTGGTGTACTTGTCGGGGGTGATAGCCTCCACATTCTCCAGAATCTCGCCGTAGGTAGCCAGCAGGTTCTGGCCGCCGAAGTCCTCATTGGTGTAGCCTTCAGCCATCTTCTCAATGGCGGTTCTGCTGGCGGGCACCTGGTTGTTCACTTCCATGTTGGCAATCTGGAACTCGTCAGAAGCCACGTAGGACAGGAACAGGCCGGCCAGGTCCTTGTTGGGGGACTTGTCGTACACGCACAGGCAGGTCTGGCCCTCGAAGGAGGACAGGAAGGGAACTGCCAGGCCTACATTGCCAGTGTTGGTTTCCCAGTCGGTGAAGTAGTCCCAGGAGGGCATGGCGCGGAACAGCAGCTTGCCGGCGTTCCAGGCAGTGGCCCATTCACCGCTCCAGGAGCCGTACTCGGGGTCATAGCCGCTCTCGTAGAATGCACGCATATCGTCAATCAGGCCCATCCAGTCATCGCTGATGACCAGCTGGCCATTCTGAACCAGGGGATCGAAGGAGAAAGCGGAAACCTTGGGCATCTCGGAGATGGTGCCGAACACGGAAACCTCACCGTTGGACTCCTTGTAAACCTTCTCCTGCAGAGCCAGCATATCCTCCCAGGAGGTGATCATGGCAGAGATCTCAGCAGGATCGGAGGTTCCCAGCCACTGCTCGCAGGCATCCCGCAGGTACCAGAAGCAGACAGGGTTGGACATGAAGGTCAGGCACTTGAAGTTGCCGTTGGAATCCTTCATGGAAGCCAGCTGGTAATCATAGTAGTTGGCAGTCAGGGACTCGATGTCGATGTAGGACAGGTCGGCAATCACGCTGCTGTCCAGGAACTCGTACACATAGGCCTCTTCCAGGTCGAAGATGTCGGGCACATTGGTGCCGTCCTGCAGGGCGGTCAGGATCTTGGTCTTGTACTCGTCGCCGCCGAAGACCTGCACGTCAATGGTCACATTGGGGTACACCTTGGCAAACTCCTCCGTCAGCTGGTAGGCGTTGTCGGTGTAGGTCCAGTAGGTCAGGGTGCCGGTGACATCCTCGGGGTTGGTGGCAGCAGTGGTGCTGTCGCCGCTGGGTTCGGTGGTGGCAGCGGTGGTGTCGTTGCCGCCTTCCTGGCTGGGGGCGCAGCCCGCAAACAGGGCCACTACCATAACCAGGCTGCAAAGCAGAGCAAGCAGTTTTTTCATTTTTCGTTCCTCCTAATTTCTTTTTTACCAAAGCATCCTGCACTTTGGTTGTTTTTCAAAAGGACCTGAGTCCCAGTGAACCAATTTAGCCCTTTACGGCTGCGCCGACGGTAATCTTCTCCATAATGGTCTTGGAGCCGAAGCAGTAGATGATAACCGTGGGAATCACGGAGATCACCATGCCCAGGTACTGAGCGCCGTAGTCGGCGTTGGTGGCGTCCCGCACCGTGGCAATCATCAGGGTCAGGGTAAACTTTTCTTTGTCATTGAGCAGAATCAAAGGATTCAGGTAGCTGTTCCAGGTTCCGATGAAGGTAAGCACCGCCTGGGTCACCATAGCCGGCTTCACCAGCGGAATGACGATGCTGTGGAAAATCTGGATTTCCTTGCAGCCGTCCATGATGGAGGCCTCAATCAGCTCCGAAGGCAGGGAGGTGTCCATGTACTGCTTGTAGAAGAACACCGCAAAGCAGTTGGCAATGGTGGGGATAATCAGAGTCAGGTAGGAGTTCATCATCTTCAGGGCCTGGATTTCCTTGTAGAAACCAATGATACCCAGCTGGCCCGGCAGCATCATAAACACCAGAATCACGCCGAACAGAAGGTTGCGGCCCCGGAAGCGGAACTTGGCGAAAGCGTAGGCGGTCATGACGGTGAAATAGGTCTCTACTACGGTAACGGATACGGAGAGGATAATGCTGTTCTTGATACCCGTCAGGATATTCATGTTCCGGGTCAGCCGCTCATAGTTCTCCAGAAGGTGACTGCCGGGCAGAAGATTGATCTTGGATACGATGTTGAAGTTGTCATGGGTACTGGAGACGATCATGACGAAGAAGGGGTAAAAGGCGGTTATGGCCACCAGAGAGCAGAAGGCAATCAGCAGGCCGTGAACCAGCTTCCGGCGAAACACCAGGGCGTTGACATTGGTTTTTGTATTCATGCCTTCACCATATCCTTTCTCCGGCTGGTCTTAACCGGCTTCTCCTTATCCCGGTCCCGGGTAATCCACATGGCAATGGCGCTGAAGAACATGATAATCAGGAACACCACATAGGCACAGGCGGCACCGTAGCCGAACTGGAATCGGACGAACGCCGAATCGTACATATACTTGATCATGGTGGTGGTGGCATCGCCGGGCACGCTCTGGAACACCAGCTTGGACTCGTCAAACATCTGCAGGCCGCCGATGATGGAGGTTACCATCACATAAATCAAAATGGGCTTCATAAGGGGTACCGTAATCTTGGTGACCTTCTGCCACCAGCCGGCACCGTCAATGCTGGCGGCTTCCAGAACCTCGTTGGAGATGGAGTTGATACCGGCAGTGAAGTAGATGATATTAAAGCCAAAGTTCTTCCAGCAGATGGCGATGGCGATAACCATCCGGGCCAGCATAGGGTTATT
Source organism: Candidatus Faecousia excrementipullorum (assembly GCA_018712825.1). Lineage (GTDB taxonomy): Bacteria > Bacillota > Clostridia > Oscillospirales > Oscillospiraceae > Faecousia > Faecousia excrementipullorum. Next base: position 61,220 of record DVGG01000001.1, read on the forward strand.
CTGGAAGTCCACCGGCTCCAGGCCCAGCACCGACATCACATTGTTGATGGCGCCGCCGGGATAGCTGAACATGGTGCCGAAGAGCAGGCCGATGGTAACAGAGGTCACCAGATTGGGGAAGAAGTAGACATTCCGGAAAATCGCTCTGCCCCGCAGCCACTTGTTGCTCATAAGCATTGCCAGCAGAAACGCCAGGGTAAGCTGGGGTATGATGGACATAATCCAAATCAGGAGGGTGTTTCCGATGGAGCGGTAGAAGAATTCCGAATGGAGCAGACGGCTGTAGTTGTCCCAGGCCACGTAGGTCAGGTCGCCGGACAGCAGGTCCATGTCGCACAGGCTAAGGACAAATGTGTAAATGATGGGATATAGTTTGAAAATTAAAAAAACTATAAAAAACGGCAAGATATACAGATAAGCATATCTGGATCTCTTTGCTCTCCACATGAAGCTTCCTCTCCTTTGTTGTGTGATATTTTTCTTTTTCCTTTGTTTTCTCTCAGTTCTGTTGTGCAAATTCAATATAACGCAAAGCTTTTTATTTGTCAATCCCTTTATTAAATTTTGTTTAATAAGTAAAATTCAAGGCTTGGTTTTTATGGGATATGCCCAGAGAAAACCGTACAAATAGCGGGGCGTCCGGGATAGGACGCCCCGCCATGGGGTTCTTTGTATGGATTGCCGCCGGTTTTACTCCATTTCAGTCATGGGAAAGCTTCGGAATACGATCTCCGGCTCACAGGGAAGCGCCCGGGGGTATTCGTCAAAGCCAAAGTTGAACCGGCTGCGCAAATGGAGCGTCACAGTTCCGGACTCTCCCGGGAAAAGGGTAAAGAAATCCTCCTCAGGCAAAATTACGGCGCAATCCGTCTTTTCCTGAGCATGAATGTGCAGCGCAGCCCATTCTCCCCGGTTGGCGACGGTATAAACCAGCCGATCCGGTTCCTTCTCCACCAGGGAAACCTCCAGCTCCGGCTGAGGCAGGTGCCGGTAAGGCCTGTAAATCTCATGGCCGCAGGTGGAGAAATAGTACAGGGTTTCGTCCCGGTGTCCCGGGCTTTCAGCGCTGACCCGCACCGCAAAAATCTGCCGATCCGGCACCGGGAAGTCCAGGGCCATACAGAGGCTGCTATGCCGGCCATCCTCCAGTACCACATCCTCTTCCCGGCTGTAAAGCACTTGTCCGTCCAGCCCCAGCACCCGGGCGGCAATCCGGGCCTGCTTCACCTGGAGGAAGGCCTCCCGGCTCAGCCACACATCCCCCCGGAAGCGCTCTCCCCGGCGGTAGTCCAGCCGGCGGTAATCCAGGCTCACATGATAAGGCGCATAAGCATGCTTTGCCCAGAAGTAGGCCATCTTGGGCTCCTGGTAATAGGTGAACAGGCAGGTGTTGGCCACATTGGGCCAGGGCTCATTGAACTGCCAGATGATGCTGCCGCTGTTGCGGAAGGCACGGCGGCGGTTGGCCTCCACCGTGTAGCGAACCGCCTCCGCCTGCATCCACTGGCTGGCAGAGGAGAACTCCGGGAAGGTCTCCATAGGCCCGAAAATCTCCCAATCCCGCTCATAGGTACACCACCAGTCTCCCTTGAACCGCCACAGGGCGTTGTCCCGCATATTGGCAGGTTTCCACTCCTGGGGAGGCAGCACCTTCCGGGCGGTTCTGGGAAAGGTGACGCCGGAACAGCCGAACTCGCTGTTGAACAGGTGGTCAGCCTCCGCCTGGGCAGGGTAATGGCCGGGGTTTCCGCCGTATTCCCAGTCCCCGTGGACATCGTGGCTGGTGTCCGGCACCTTGGACTGGCGCTCGTTGGGACCGGAAGCAGAGGTGGGGTAGAAGAATCGGTCCAGGCACAGCTCCCGGCACAGCCGGGCAAGCATGGCAATGTTCCGGTCGCCGTATCCCGCAGGCACCCCCTCCTCGTCCATCAGCTCATTGCCGCCGCTCCAGGCCGCCAGACTGGTGTGGTTCCGGCATCGGAGCAAGGCACACCGGGCGGTTTTTTCCAGCAGCTCCAGAAATTCCGGGTGCTTGGAGGGCACATTGTCCATGCCGGAGCTGGACTGGATAAACTCCTGCCACACCAGGATGCCCAGCCGGTCACACAGATCGTAAAACCGCTCATCCTCGATGATTCCGCCGCCCCAGACCCGGATTAGGTTCACTCCCATGGCGGCAGCCGCCTCCAAAGAAGCCTGGTACTGGGCATCGGGAATATCCCCGTAGATATGGTCCAGCGGGGTGAAGTTTACGCCCTTGATATAGATTTTCTCCCCGTTCACCTCATAGGTATAGGGCAGCGCCCCTGCCGGGGCATTTTCATTCTGCAAAAACCGCAGACGGCGGACGCCCTGGCTGCACTGCCAGCTGTCCAACTTCTCCTCCCCTGCCAGCAAGGTAAGGCGAACCCGGTACAGCGGCTGCTTGCCCCGGCCGTTGGGGTACCACAGGGCAGGCTGAGGAATTTCCAGCACCCCGGCAAAATCCCCATTTGCAACCGGGAAAGTCTCCCGGGCCTTCACAATCCCGTCCAGCTCCGCTGTGGCCTCCACCCGGAGAGTTTCCCCGCCGGAGCAGTAGGCAACGACCTTACCGGAGCACCGGATAAACCCCAGATTCCCGTCCAGGTCGGCGCTTACATAAGGCTCCGAGAGGGCATACCGCTCCCGGGCCTCCAGCAGCACATCCCGCCAGATGCCCAGATTCACCAATCGGGTGCCAAAGTCCCACTTATAGCCGAAGCGGCTTTTCTGGGTGGTGGTGTCGGAAGTGCGCCCCACCTGAGCCACCTCCTCCGGAGCATCCTTGATAAGTACCCGGAGGGTAAGGGTATCGCTGCTGCGGAAAATCTCTGTAATGTCGTAGGAAAATTCCTCAAACATCCCCACATGCTCTCCCAGGAGCTGATTGTTCAGGTAGATAAAGGCATCATAGTCCACCCCCAGAAAGCGAAGAAAAATCCGCTCCCCCCCAAGTTCCGGACGGGGCAATGTGGTTTCAAACATCCACCACCGGTGCTCCACCCACTCTGCCTTCAGGCTGTTCATTCCGAAGTACGGGTGCTCCAGCCAACCGGCCCGGTACAGCGCCGGCGCCACACCCCCGGGAACCCGGCAGTCCATCCAGGGGGTCAGTCCCCGGAAAGGCCGTCCGGTTTCCATAATATTCCCCTGCAACGGCACATTTGGAGCAACCCCCTTCAGCCGCCAGCATTCACCGCTCAGTGAAAACCGCTCCATAGAAAGTACCTCCGTCTCTTTTTCTGCAGCCCCATTCCCCGGCTGCTATGTTGCTAATGGTTATACTACACCGCCCTCCAAATGTCCAGCCTGTATTTTTCAAAAAGCGGAGGATTTCCCCCCCTGCCCCGGCATATCCCCCAGGCTTTTCATTTTTAAGGAAACTCTGAATAAATAGGCAAGAGCTGGCAGCGAGAGATTTTTCGTCAGACAAAAGAATGGAAAACGGCGGAATACTGTATGTATTTCCCGTTTTTCATTCTGCATGGATGGCGAAAAAGATCCGCT
>DVGG01000015.1 GCA_018712825.1 Candidatus Faecousia excrementipullorum
AGTGCCTACCCAAATTTAGATCGACGCAGCCAATAGTGTCTCCAAACCCGACCCCATCAATCTGGCAATAGAGAGAAGGCAGGTTGTTCAATCTTTTTTGTTCCTCATATTGTTCTTTGCTCGCCACGAACTGCTGCTTGGTGAATTTAATGCTCATAGAAACACCAATTAAAGACACTACCCCGCCAATAATTGCCCCTATGTATCCGCTCAGAAAACCGATCCAATCAGAATTGGAAATATTACTCGGAATGTCATTGCCGATAATAAGCCAATCCAGTGCAACAGGAACACCAATGATAAGGATTATTGCACCCAGAACTAACAGCACTATTGTGCGCTTCTTCACGATCTTCACCTCACCCAAAATATTCCTGCATCAGTGCATTTTTTAGTATTTCCAACTTTTCAAGACTGTGGCTGATGGTAGTTTTTGTTTTTTCCGTTTGCTCGACAAAAAAGGCGAACTGGTTTTGCAATTCGATTGGCGGAAGTATGACAGTTAGACTTTTATAGCCGCTAACATTAAAATGCTGTTGAGCCGCTCCACCGGTTTTTCCTCGAATTTGATTCATTCCGTGGGCCATGTTAGTAAACATAGCCAGGAAAATAGGATTGATTTTTTCAAAATTAGGATGTGCAATAATAATATCAATTGCATTATAACCTTCGAATTCCTTTGTAGCCACACATGCCGTCCCGGGTGCACCAGAACGAACTACCAGTACATCATTTTCTTTGATAACGGATTTTTTATTCTTCTCATGACCCTCTTTTGTAAAATACACCCAATCACTATTTTTTACAGCCATAGTGCCGATATTTAGGGAACGAAATGCTGGTATTCCGCAATTATCAGTATAATACTGTGTGGGTTTTATAACAACTCCCACACATATGTCAGCTATCTCCCCAACTGAAGTACAGTGCCATTTATCAAACTGATGTTCATCCCCAAACATCTCCACAAACCTTGCCTTGATCAGTTCATCCAGCTTGGTCAGTTGCTGGCGGCGTTTGGCAATCAGGTCGCTGACCTTATCCAGCGCCGCCGCAATTTTGCGCTGTTCGGCAAGGGGCGGGAGGGGAATTTCGATATTTTCTACAATTGCTTTTGAAATTTCCTTAAAAGTAGCGCCTCTTCCCAGAGAATTAAGGTACTCAGCTTTGCTTTTCAAATAATGATAAAGGTAGCGATTATAAATTTTCTCAGAACAGATAAGATTTTTAAATCCCTGATTGCAATACATTTCCGTCCCAGCAATCGCCACTTTCCCGATAGGGGCTCTTGAGGAAAGTAATACTGTTCCTGCCGGAAAAGACTTAAGACTGCTGTCAATAACCGCTTGTTGTGTTATCTTTCGTTGGCTTTCATAGATAACATTGGATTCCTCTGTGAGTTCCGCAGGTGTTACCCAATTCAAATCGCCATCCCAGTATTCCGGCTGAGTGCTTTTTGGCGTTGTACCTGACACGATAGTGCAAACCTCCCCCAACTTTACCATCACAGCATCCCCTCCAACTCTTTCAGGCCGGTGGTGATTTCTGCTTCCAGGGCATGGAGGTCTTTCAGGATTTCCTCTGTGGGGGGATATTCCACCGGGACATAGTCTACCTTCTTATATTTGTTGATGGACAGGTCATAGTCGTTGTCGGCAATTTCCTGTTTTGGCACCAGGAAGCTCTTTTCGGTGCGTTTCCGCTCCGCCTCCTGCTCCAGATTATGGAACCGCCGGATAATGTCCGGGATGTCGTTTTCCTCCACTGGGCTGCGCTTATCGTCCAGGGAGAAGCCGTCGGCCTGCATATCGTAAAACCACACCCGGTCGGTACCGCCGGCGCCGGTTTTGGTGAACACCAGCACCGCCGTGGAAACGCCGGCGTAGGGCTTGAACACCCCGGAGGGCATGGAGATCACCGCCCGGAGGTGATGGTTCTCCACCAGCTCCTTTCGGATGGCCTTATGGGCCTTGGAGGAGCCGAACAGCACCCCATCCGGCACGATGCAGGCGCACCGTCCGCCCTTTTTCAGCATCCGCAGAAACAGCGCCAGAAACAAAAGCTCCGTCTTTTTGGTGTTGGTCACGGCTTTCAGGTTGTCGTTTATGCTCTCGGCGTCCACCGTGCCCTTGAAGGGCGGGTTTGCCAGGCACAGGGTAAACTTGTCCCGGATTTCGTTCTGCTTGGAAACGCTGTCCTTATAATCGATTTCCGGGTGACTGATGGAATGGAGCATCAGGTTCATAGCGGAGATTCGGAGCATGGTGCGGTCGGTGTCAAAGCCGGTGAAGGCCTCCCCGGAAAAATGCTCCCACTGCTCCTGTGTCATGGTGTCCTCGTAATGCTTGCGGATATACTCTGAGGCGGACACCAGGAAGCCCGCTGTGCCGCAGGCCGGGTCGCAGATGGTATCCTCGGGAGTAGGCTGGAGCAGCTCCACCATCATCTCCCGGATATGCTTGGGGGTGCGGAACTGGCCGTTCTGCCCGGCGGTGGCCAGCTTGCCCAGCATATACTCGTACAAATCCCCCTGCATATCCAGGTCGCTGATGTCGTGCTCGTACAGGTCGTCCAGGCCGGTGATGATTTTTTGCAGCACCTGGGGGGTGGGAATCAAGAACATGGCATCCTGCATATACCGGGCAAAGGCGGTATTTTCCTCACTGCCGGAGGTCTCATCAGCCTCCACCAGCTCCCCCTGCTCGGTAATATCCGGCAGGCGGCCCCGGTGCATATTCTTGATGGCGGGAAATACCCGCCGGGAAATCACATCGTAAATCTCCCTGGGATCGCTGTTTTTGAATTTACTCCACCGCATGGACTGGCCCGTGGGGGTCTGGGGAAAAATCTTCTCCATCTTCTCCCCGGTCATATGCTCAAACTCCTCTGTTTCCAGCTCCTTTTCATCCAGGGAGCGGATAAACATGAGGTAGGTCAACTGCTCAATCACCGTCAGGGGGTTGGTAATGCCTCCTGCCCAGATGTCTGTCCAGATTTTATCTACTTTATTTTTGATTGCGCCTGTAATCATGGGATTTTTCCTCCGCAGGTTTATTGGTATATAGTTTCGCACTTTTTATTATACTTGAAATCCGTCAAAAAACAAAGGGTAATCCAAAAATTTTGTATAAAACTACAAAAGGGGCAAGCCCAACGGCTTGCCCCTCCAGTCTGTCAAAGAACCCCCGGTTTTTGCCATGAAAAAACCGGGGGGTTGGCTATATAGGCGTTAAATAGCACAATATATTTGGAAAAATGGAGTTCTCCCAACTCCATTTTTCCAGCTTTTTCAGATTCATGGCAGCATATTTCAGCCTGACCCATCTTGTGACTGCGGCCAGACCTCTGTGGTGTGTATATCGCATGGCGTGCTTCTCTTTTGCATCCGCAAAGACTCTCTCTATGGTTTCTTTGCGCTGTGCATACCGGGTCTGTACCAGGCCGACCATTGTCGTGGCAGTAATACGGATTCAACCTCTCATACAACCACTCATAATCCATGACCTTTTCGATTTTCCGAAGCAGATGCTCTTTCGGCACCAGAGCTTCCAGGTCTGTTATTACCGCCTCTCGCCGGGCATCTTTTCTCCATTGTTCCATGAATACACCCCCATATCCGTATTATACCAGATATGAGGGCGTTTGGGTAGTTTTTTGACAAGCTGGCCGGAAGTCTTAAGACTTCCGGCATCTTTGCATTTTATGTGTTTCCGATGGTCTCCTGGAGGAGCTTCCGGGCCGCATCAAAGTCCGGCAAGATAATATCGTCTCCGTTGATGGTTGCAAACTGGTAAGCTCCATCCGCAGGAATCCGCTGGCTGATAATCTCCAGCTCCCCGGCAATGGGAGCCAGGGCTTTTGCCGCAGAGATGATTTCCCCGTTGGTCATGTCCGTCACAACCAAAGGAATCAAAGCGTTTACTAAGTTATACAGGCTTCCCACATTCATATTGACTGCCTTGGCAATCAGGGCCTCAATCACAGCTCTTTGCCGGCTGCTGCGAGCCAGATCGCCGCTGCCGCCGGTGGTACGGTTCCGGGCATGGGCCAGGGCCGTCTCCCCATCCATGTGGTTCAGACCCTCCTGAACATCATAGCCCTTGCCCCGCAGGTGGGCCGCTTCGTTGGCCGTCAGGGTGATGTCCACGCCTCCTACCTGGTCGATGACCTCCGCAAAGGAGTTGAAGTTCACCTCCACGCCGTAGTCTACCACCACGCCGAAGTTCTCCCGCAGGGTTTCATACAGCATGGGGAATCCACCGCTCATATAGGAAACATTGATTCGCTGCTGGGCATGACCGCTCTGTCCATACCCCGGAATAGGCATATACATATCCCGCAGGAAGGAGGTCATAACCAGGGTCTTTTTCTCTGTGTCGATGGTGCACAGAATCATGGAGTCGGAATGGCCCCGATAGGAGCCGTCGTTGTCCGTTCCCACCAGAAGGAGATTGATGACATGCTCTCCGTTGAGAATCTCGGGAGCAGTTTCAGGTGCCGTCACATCTTCTTCGTCATAAGTAGGCCCGGTAAAATCAGGATCATAGGGGTCCGTTTCCTTCAGAATGCTTTCAATTTGTTCAGAGGAAAGGGTCTCCTGCTGTTCGGGTCTGCGTATCCGTCCCAAAGTAACTTCCACATAAATGGTCACTGCCACCACAGCCGCAAGGATTACGGCCAGGACAATGCAAACCACAGTCAAAGCTACCCGCTTCTTGGATCTGGGCTTCTTGGCTTCACTCATTGCTTTCTCCTCCATATAAATGTTCAGTGTTGATCACTGTGGATTAAGAAACTCAATTTTCTCCAATGGTGTCCTGAAGCAGCTTCTGGTTGGCATCGAAGTCCGGCAGCAGCACGGACATGCCGTCAATCATGGCCATTTCATAGGTGCCGTCCGCAGGAATCCGCTGGCTGACCAGTTCCAGCTCACTCATAATGGGTGCCAGGGTGGTTGCCGCAGAGATAATCTCCGTGTTGGACATATCGGTCACCACCATGGGAATCATCACGTCCACCAGTCCCATCAGGCTGGTCACATCCAGCGTGGAAGCCTTCACAAACAAAGCCTCCAGTACCGCTCTCTGGCGGTTGGTGCGGCTGAAATCACCGTCATAGCCGGTAGTCCGGTTTCTTGCGTGAGCCAGGGCAGTGGCGCCGTCCATGTGGTTCACGCCCTCATACACATCATAACCCTGGCCCCGCAGGTGGGATGCCTCCGCTGAGGTCAGCGTAATATCCACGCCCCCTACCCGGTCGATAACCTCGGTAAAGGAATCAAAGTTCACTTCCACACCGTAGTCCACCACCACACCGAAATTCTCCCGAAGGGTATCATACAGCATGGGGAATCCGCCAACCATATAGGCCACGTTGATTCTCTGCTTTCCGTAACCGGGGATATTCAGGTACATATCCCGCAGGAAGGAGGTCATGGTCAGGGTCTTTTTCTCTGTATCGATGGTACAAAGAATCATGGAATCGGAGCGGCCTCTGTAGGTGCCGTCGTTATCCGTACCTACCAGAAGAATATTCAGGACGTGCTCTCCGTTGATGATTTCAGGCGCCGTATCCGAAGGCAGTGTCACATCGTCCTTATCGTAAGTAGGGCCGGTAAAATCCGGGTCATGGGGATCTGTTTCGTTGATGAGGTCATCCATCTCACTGGAGGACAGGGTGCTCTGCTCATCGGAGCGGCGGATTCTACCCAATGTAACCTCCGCATAAACCGTAGCTGCCACCAACACCACAAGAATAATGGCCAGTACCACACAAAGAGCAATCAGGGCTCCTCTGCCTTTGGGAGTACCTTTTTTATTCTCTGAGTTCATCATTTTCTCAACTCCAATACAGGTTTTACAGTTTTATGCAAACTTAGCATAGTATAGCACAGCAAATTCCTGATTGCAACAGGTAACCACATTATTTTACGATTTATCCATATAAAGTACACTTTTGGGTGATTTTTCAAGAAAAATTACAGAAAGGCAAAAAAGCCCTGACTGCCACAAAGAAAGCAGTCAGGGCTTTGGTTAAGAAATTATTTCTCCACAATCTCCAGGATTTCCATGGGGCAGGCCTTCACGCAAATGCCGCAGGCGATGCACTTGGTGGTGGGGCCCTCCTTGGGGGCTACCATAACCTTCATGGGACATACCTCCACGCACTTACCGCAGGAGGTACACAGCTTCTTGTTGATCATGTAAACGCCGGTCTTGGGATTCTGGGTGATGGCACCGGCCTCGCAAACCTTGGCACATTTGCCACACTGGATGCAGGTCATGGGCTTGACTGCATCGCCCTTCTGCACAATCTGGATGCAGGAAAGGTCCTGGTGGAATTCCTTGTAGAAAGCGTTGGAGCAGGCACGGACGCACTCCAGGCAAGCCATGCACTGGGCACCCTTTTTGACGGTAAGTTTCTTCATAAAAGAAAAATCCCCTTTTTCATTTATTTTTTCTTATTATACAGGATTTCCCCTGAAATAGCAATGCCAATTTTCCGCTTTTTGAAAAAATATGTCCTCCTGGCAATCTTCATTTTTTCCTGGCTAAAGGCAAGATTTTCGGGAATAATAGGAACATTCCAGAATATTACGGGAGGTTAACATGAAACAACTCATTTCCGGGTTCCTGATTCTGGCTCTGGTGCTTACCCTGTGCGCCTGCAGCTTCGGAGGAACCGTCACCACCGATCCCACCTTGGATACCACCACGCCTACCGGAAGCTCCTCCACCGAGGAGACGCCCACCACCCAAAATCAGAATTCCGTTCCCCCTTCCCAGCGCAGCGGGATGCTTCCCTACTGCATGAACTGAAAAAAGGCACAGTCTGCCTGAAGGGCGGACTGTGCCTTGTCTTATACGATACCGGTAGGAATGGTGCAGGTACGGTCAGCGTCAAACCAGTAACGCTTGTCCACCTGGTCGGGGTAATTCCCTTCCAGCAGACAGATTCTGGTGCAGCCCAGGTGCCGAAAATGGCTGATGGCGCAACCCAGCAGCTGGTCGGCATAATACCGCCCTTCCATCTGAGGCAGCAATGTAATTCCGGACACGATTCCCAGCTCCTCCCGGGGAGCCAGGGTGGCTACTGCGCCTACCGCCCTGCCCTGGAGGATGCCCAGCATCACCCGCTCACCCTGGGGCAGAGGCAGCTCCTCAGGAACAGAAACGCCCGCTTCCAGGGGAACAAAATACAGGTTGGCTTCTTTCCGGTTGTCGGTTTTCCGCCACCAGGCCTGCAAGGCAAAAGTGGAAAGCGCCTCCGGCAGGTGGGAATTGTCCCCCAGGTATTCATAGGAAAAACTGCCGTTTTCATAGCGGAGGAGGGACACCCCCGTATTATCGCTGAGGGGCACCGCCTTGGGGTCACGTCTGAAGAACAGCTCCATCAGTACCGCCTGAATGACGGAACCGTGGCTGAACACCGCTACCGTCTTGTCCGGGTTTTGGTCGGCAATCTCTTTCAGTCCTTCCAGGAAGCGGCCGGTGCAAACTTCAAAGGTCTCAGCCCCCGGCACCCACCAATGAACCGGGTCCCGGCTGAACTGTTTCATTGTCTCCCCGTGGTAGTTGTCCAGGTATCCATAGGGCAAATCCTCCCAGATACCCACACACCGCTCACGGAACCGGGCATCCCGGTGCAGTGGGAGATTCCTGGGCACGTAGATACTCTGGGCGGTCTGGCAGGTGCGCATCAGGTCGCTGGAATATACCGCATCCACAGGAACCTCGGCAAAACGCTTCCGAAGATATTCCACCTGCTCCAACCCTCTGGGGGTCAGCTGTCCGTTGAACTGGCCATGGAACCGGCGGAATACATTGCCCTCCGCCTCTGCATGGCGTATGATATAAATTTTTGTCATAGTATGGTCACACTTCCTGTTAAGTTTCGTTGGATTCTCTCTACCGCCAGTGCCGCCTGCTCCCCATAGTCGTAGCCGTCTGTCTGGGCAGCCAGCCAGGCCTGGGAAATTTTGGTGCCTGCCAGCACCGCCGCCCCGTGACCGTATTTGTCAAAAGCCGCAGCGCACTTTTTGGCGCTGACATTGTTATAGTCATAGCTGTCCAGCAGGAAGAACATCTGGGGGTACTTGCTGCGCAGGGTGCGCAGACTCTCCCCTGCTCCCGGCGCCGCCACCAGTCCGATTCGGCTGTAGCCCCAGCGCCCCACCAGCTCCTGGGCCAGCCGGTTAATCTTATCCGCAGCAGCCATATGCACCAGCCGTCCGCCGGTAAGCAAATCCTGCAATTCCGGTGCGGATTTATTGCCGGTACGCACCACCACCAACAAATCCCGGTTGGAGTCCTTCAGCTTCTCCACATATGGCCGCACACTGTCCGTCCCCAGGTAGGCACTGGTCACCAGGATATCGAAGGACCAGGGACACTGGGGTGCAAAGAAGGTATCCGCAAAGTACTCCGCCTCCCGGGAGGACATGGCCTCCGGGACCGTCAGAAGCACACAATATCCCAGCCTTTTGGCCCGCTCTGTCAGCCGGGACAAGGCCAGAAGGCCCTCCGGCCCCTCCATGGCAAAGCCGGAAAAGGAAAAACGGACCCCGGGCACCATGCCTTTCAAACGCTCCAGCAGTTCCAGGGCAAAATGGAAATACCCTTCCAGGTAGCTTTTGGAATGTTCCAGGACGCATTGGGGCAATTTCTCCCCGGCGGGGACGAAATCCAGCACCAATGGCATTTTCCGCTTCCGAATCTTCTCTTGCAGCCGCTCCAATGACACAAAACCACCCCAAATCCCTTTTCTTTCATTATAACACAGACTTTTCCACATGAAAAGAGGCGGTTTGAACGCTTTGGGACTTTTTTGAGGGGCATACTATCCAGGAAGGGAGGGACAAACATGAGCACAAAAGGATTGGCAATCACCCTGGGCGTTGGCGCTGCGGCCGGCGCTGTGGCGATTTTGATGATGCCCAGAAACAACCCCACAAGACGCCTGGCCGCAAAGGCCGCCAACAAGGTAGAGGATGTGGCTTTTGCCGTCTCCGACAAGCTGAATCAGGAATTTAACCTTTAAGGACAAAATACCGGCACATCCCACAGGATGTGCCGGTATCTCTTAGGATTCCTGAATGTTCAGTCCCGATTCTCCCACAGAAACATGGATGGCAGAAATGGGATGGTCAAAAGAATCGATGATTTTTTCGCTGATGGGGTCCTCCACCAGGCGCTGAATGGTGCGCTGGAGGTTTCTGGCGCCGTAGACCGTGGAGAAGGCCTCCTTTACCAGGTATTCCTTCACCGGCTCCTCCCAGTCGAAGGTCAAACCGCGGGAAGAAAGGTTCTCCTGAAGGCCCCGGAGCATAATGTCGGTGATTTCCAGGAAGTTCTCCTGGGTCAGGTGGTTGAAGGTGATAATCTCGTCCACCCGGTTCAGAAACTCCGGACGGAGGAATTCCTTCAATGCCGCCATGGTCTTATCCCGCACCTGCTCCTGGTCGGTACGTCCGAAGCCCAGGCCCCCTACCCGGCCCTCAGAACCGGCGTTGGAGGTCATAACGATGATAGCATTTTCAAAGTTTACCGTTCTTCCCTGAGCGTCGGTGATTCTGCCGTCATCCAGCACCTGCAAAAGGATGTTCAGCACATCGGGATGGGCCTTTTCAATCTCGTCGAACAGCACCACGGAGTAGGGCTTCCGGCGGATTTTCTCCGTCAGCTGGCCTGCCTCGTCATAGCCTACATAGCCGGGAGGAGAGCCGATGAGCTTGGAGACCGTATGCTTTTCCATATACTCGGACATATCCAGACGAATGAGGGAATCCACCGAGTCGAACATGTCGTAGGCCAGCTGCTTCACCAGCTCCGTTTTGCCCACGCCGGTGGGGCCCACGAAAATAAAGGACACGGGCTTCCGCTTGGGAGAGATGCCCACCCGGTTTCTGCGGATGGCCTTGGCTACGGCGTCCACCGCCTCGTCCTGGCCGATGATATGGGTTTTCAGCCGCTGGGCCAGGCCCTTCAGCTGGGTATACTCCTGGGCTTTGATTTTGCTGGCGGGAATTTTCGTCCACAGCTCAATGATTCTTGCCAGGTTCTCCATGGTGACAGGGGGAGGCGGCAGCTGGTCCAGCTTTTCAATCTCCGGGGCAATCTGGCACAGCTTGCTCCGCAGAAGGGCCAGGCGTTCGTAGTTTTCCTCCTCCGTATTCTCCGTCAGCATCCGCAGCTCCAGCTCGTAATCATCCCGCTCCTTTTTCAGCTCTGCCAGCCGGGAAATTTCCTTGCATTGCAGGTTCACATCGGAGCAGGCCTCGTCCAGAAGGTCGATGGCCTTGTCCGGCAGGAAGCGGTCGGTAATATACCGCTCCGACAGCACCACGCACTGCCGGGCAATCTCCGGGGAGATGGATACTCCGTGGAACTGGGCATAGCTCTTGGCAATGCCCTGGAGAATCTGGCTGGCCTCCTCAATGGTAGGCTCCGCCACGGACACCGGCTGGAAACGCCGCTCCAGGGCAGCATCCTTTTCAATATACTTGCGGTATTCGTTGAAGGTGGTGGCGCCAATCACCTGAATCTCGCCCCTGGAGAGGGCAGGCTTGAGGATGTTGGCGGCGTTCATGGAGCCTTCCGCATCTCCTGCCCCCACCAGATTATGGACCTCATCAATGACCAGGATGATATTGCCGCAGGCCTTGATTTCTCCAATCAGGCTCTTCATCCGGCTTTCAAACTGTCCCCGGAACTGGGTACCGGCTACCAGAGCGGTCAGATCCAGCAGGAATACTTCCTTATCCCGGAGCTTATAGGGCACGTCCCCTGCGGCAATCCGCTGGGCCAGGCCCTCGGCAATGGCGGTTTTGCCTACGCCGGGCTCACCGATCAGGCAGGGGTTGTTCTTCTGCCGGCGGTTGAGAATCTGAATCACCCGCTCCGTTTCCACATCCCGGCCGATGACCTTATCCAGCTTCCCTTCTCTGGCTCTGCCGGTCAAATCCATGCAGTAGCTGTCCAGGAACTTGTGCTTCTTGTTTTTGGATTTGGGGACTTCCTCCCCCTTCTCCTCCTTCTTTTTGGGAGCTTCCTGCTGGGCAGGGAGATTCTCCTTGCCGCCCCCCATGGAGCCAAAGAGCTGGTTCAGCATGGGGAAGGTAGCGGTGCGGCTGTCCTGCTCATCATCGTCGGACCCTTCCGAGCCCTCCATCTGACCGAACATATTGCTCATCTCGTCAGAGAGGTTGTCCAAATCCTCCTCGGAGAAGCCCATCTGCTTCACTGCCGCATCAATCTGGGGAATTCCCAGGCTTCTGGCACATTTGAGGCAATAGCCCTCATTCAATGCAACGCCGTTTTCCACCTTGGTGATGAAAACCACGGCGATATTCTTCTTACACTTGGTACACAATTTCGGCTGCATACTCACTCACTCCGTTTCTTCCGGAAAATTACTACCAGGTAGCATACCACACTTACGGATAAAAAGTTGGAACAATTTATGAATCTTCTCCCGGGCACTGGAAGCAGTCCACCCCATCGTCGTACCACAGACGGGTCATATACAGGCCTCCGGGAGGTACGGTGGGGCCGGCAGCGGTGCGGTTGCCGGAGTCCAGAATCTTGCCGATTTGCTCCGGGGGGAATTTCCCTTCTGCCGCATACACCACAGTGCCTGCCATAGCTCTTGCCATATTATAGAGGAATCCGTTGGCGCACACCCGCAGATAGATGAGATTTCCCTGCCGCTCCACATTGTAATAGTAGACCGTGCGGACGGTGGATTTTACATCCGTTCCCACGGAGCGCACCGCCGCAAAGTCATGGGTACCCACAAACTGGTCCGCCGCTGCCTGCATGATTTTCTCATCCAGGTGCTTGGGGTAAAACCAGGCCCGGTTCACATAGAAGGGGTCCCGGACCCGGGAATTATAGATAATGTAGGTGTACTCCTTTTTGACACAGGAGCCGATGGCATTGAAGTTCTCGTTCACGTCAAAGGCCTTGGTCACCACAATATCCGGGGGCAGATGGGTATTGAGGGCATAGGGAAGCCGCTCCGCCGGGATGGTGGAGCCGGTACGGAAATTGGCCACATAGCACTTGGCGTGTACCCCGGCATCGGTACGGCCGCAGCCGGTGACATGAACCGGGTGGGAAACCACCATGGCGATGGCTTTTTCCAGAGTCTGCTGAACCGTTGCCAGATTCTTCTGCATCTGCCAGCCGTGGTACGCCGTTCCCTCATACGTTAAAAACAGGGCAATGTTCCGCATAGGCACCTCACAGTCCAAAGCTGCGCAGAACGATAATTCCCGCCACCAGAACAGCGCCGGAGCCGAAGGCCACAAAGTCCCGCCGCTTGTAGTGGAGGGTCTTCATCTTGGTGCGGCCCTCCCCTCCCTGGTAGCAGCGGCACTCCATGGCGGTAGCCAGCTCGTCTGCCCGGCGGAAGGCACCGATAAACAAGGGCACCAGAATGGGCACCAGAGCCTTCACCCGCTGCATGAGAGAGCCGGTTTCAAAGTCGGCGCCTCTGGCTTTCTGGGCGGACATGATTTTATCCGTCTCCTCAATCAGGGTGGGGATAAACCGCAGGGCGATGCACATCATCATAGACAGCTCATGCACCGGCAGGTGCAGCTTTTTCAGCGGGCCCAGCAGGGATTCCAGGCCGTCCGTCAGGGCAATGGGGGATGTGGTGTAGGTGAGAAGGAACGTACCCACAATCAGCATAAGAATCCGGCTCACCATAAAAATCGCCTGCACCAGACCCTCGGTGGTGATTTTCAGTCCCCAGAAAGACACCAGGACATTTTCACCGGGGGTCATAAACAGGTTCAGAATACCCGTAAAGACCAGAATGAAAATCAGGGGTTTCAGGCCTTTGACGATGGTTTTCAGGGGAATGGTGGTCATGTAAATCACCGTGCTGAGAAACACCAGCACAATGCCATAGGAAATCCAACCGTCGGCTGTAAACAGGGCGATGAAATAGATAATGAGAAACAGAAGCTTGGTTCTGGGGTCCAAAAGATGAATGGGAGATTTTCCCGGGAAATACTGACCCAGGGTAATGTCCTTAAGCATGGATAACCCCTCCCCTCAAGGCTGTCAGCTGGGCGATCGCCTGCTCGTTGGTATACACCGGCTCCACCGGCAAGCCCAGCTCCTTCAGTTTCAGAAATACCCGGGTAATCTCGGGAATGTCCAGACCCATATCCACCAGCTCCTGGGCCCGGGCAAAGACCTCCCGGGGAGTACCGTCCATAGCCAGGTGGGAGCCGTTCATCACCAGAAGCCGCTGAGTCAGCCGGGCCACATCCGTCATGGAGTGGCTGACCATCATAACGGTGGCGTTCTTCGCTTTCCGGTAGGCCTCGATATTGCCCAGCACCTCTGCCCGTCCGGAGGGGTCCAGACCGGCGGTGGGCTCGTCCAGAATCAGAACCTCCGGCTCCATGGCGATTACGCCGGCAATGGCTACCCGGCGCTTCTGTCCGCCGGACAGTTCAAAGGGAGAGGCCTCCAGCTGCGCCGGGGTAAGCCCCACCAGTTCTGCCGTCTGCCGCACCCGGCGGTCCACCTCTTTCTCATCCAGTCCCATATTCTTGGGGCCGAAGGAGATGTCCTTATAAACCGTTTCTTCAAACAGCTGGTATTCCGGATACTGAAATACCAGTCCCACCCGGAACCGGCTCTGCCGGGTGGTGGCCTTATCCGTCCAGATGTCCTTTCCGTCCAGAAGAACCGTGCCGGAGGTGGGGCGCAGCAGGCCGTTGAGATGCTGCATCAGGGTGGATTTGCCGGAACCGGTATGGCCGATGATTCCGATAAACTCCCCCCGCTCCACCGTAAAGGACACATCCTCCAGCGCCACATGCTCAAAGGGAGTGCCGGCGCTGTATACATGGCGTAAATTCTTTACCTCTATAATCGGTGCCAAGTTCAATCCTCCTGCCCTCAGGTTCTTAAAGTATCATAAATGGCCCGGGCACATTCCTCCGCATCCAGGCAGTCCAGCGGCAGCCGGAAGCCCTGATGGTTCAGGTCATTGCACAGCTCCACCGTCTCCGGGGCAGCCAATCCAATTCCGTGCAGAATCTCCACCTGGGAGAAAACCTCCTTGGGAGTTCCGTCCAGGGCCACCTTTCCCTTGTGAAGCACCACCACCCGCTGGGCCATGGCGGCCTCGTCCATATGGTGGGTGATGAGCACCACCGTGATGCCCTTCTCCCGGTTCAGGCGGCTGACGGTCTGCATCACCTCCCGCCGGCCCTTGGGGTCCAGCATGGCGGTGGGCTCGTCCAGCACAATGAATTTGGGCTCCATGGCAATCACACCGGCGATAGCCACCCGCTGCTTCTGTCCGCCGGACAGAAGGTGGGGGGCGTGCTCCCGGTACTGGTACATATCCACCTGCTTCAGCGCCTCATCCACCCGCTTGCGAATCATGGGGCTGGCAATGCCCAGGTTTTCCGGGCCGAAGGCCACATCCTCCTCCACCACATTGGCAACAATCTGGTTGTCCGGGTTCTGGAAAACCATGCCTACCTTCCGGCGGATGGGGATGATTCTGTCCTCCTGGGCAGTGTCCATGCCGCACACATACACTTTGCCCCCGCTGGGAAGCAAAATGGCATTGAAATGCTTGGCCAGAGTGGATTTTCCGCAGCCGTTGCTGCCCAAAATGGCCACAAAAGAGCCTTCTTCAATGGAAATATTCAAGTCCTCAAATACGGCAACGCCGGGCGTGTTGTCCACGCCCGGATACTGATATGCCAGATGTTCTGTCTGTATTCCTGTATTCATACACACTTCTCCCGTCAAGGTGTCCATCTGCCGGTGGAGCCGCAGGGCAGCACCAGACCAGAAGCCGTTACCGGCAGACCCAACTCCCCTACCGCCGTGCTTCCCCCATAGTCCTTTCCGAATACCACATTGGAGGCATAGCCTACTGCCGACGGAGCAAGGCCCGTGGTGTAGGAATTGATAATCACAAACAAGGGGTTATCCGTCAGCAGCTTTGCCGTTTCCAGCAGGAAGGGATAAAAGCTGGTTTCCATCTTCCAGATTTCGCCGCTGGGTCCCCGGCCATAGCTGGGGGGGTCCATGATGATGCCGTCGTACCGCCGGCCCCGGCGGATCTCCCGCTGGATGAACTTGCCGCAGTCATCCACAATCCAGTGAATGGGCTTGTCCCCCAGGCCGGAAGCCTGGGCATTTTCCTTGGCCCAGGCCACCATACCCTTGGCGGCATCCACATGGTACACCTCCGCACCCCCTGCCGCCGCCGCCAAGGTGGCGCCGCCGGAATAGGCAAAGAGGTTCAGCACCCACACCGGTCTTCCGGCACCGGCTACCTTCTCCCGGATAAAATCCCAGTTGGCAGCCTGCTCCGGAAATACACCGGTGTGCTTGAAATTCATAGGCTTTACGTTGAATGTCAGATAATCCTTGTAGCGAATCTGCCACCGATCCGGCAGGTTATGCTCCGACCAATGGCCGCCACCTGTGGAGGAGCGCAGGTACCGGGCATCGTACTTTTTCCACGCCGGGTGGCTGTGAGGGGTGTTCCATATTACCTGGGGATCGGGGCGAACCAGGACATATTTGCCCCAGCGCTCCAGCCGCTCTCCCTGGGAGGTGTCCAGGACTTCATAGTCCTTCCACCCGTCAGAAATCCAAATCATCTCTCTACCTCTCTTTTTTCTTTACCAGTTCAGCCAGGGGAACAGACTGCCCGGATTACTGGGGCTGGTGGGCTCTGTGGGTTCCGTGGGCTTCTGGGACTGCTGGTATTTCTCCCAGGCCTCTTTGGTGTGCACCGGACAGACAATATAAGGGGCATCCACATCCTGATTCAGGTCGCCATAAATACCCTTGAACACACCGTCCGAACCATTTTCATTCACCAGGTAAACAAATTCATTCTGCTCGTAAATGTCCAACAGATTGTAGGGTTTCACCTTGGCAATCTCGTCCAGCTCTGCCTGGGTCATCTTCACCAGGGCAGACTCCTTGAACGTGATAGAGGCATCCTGCTCTGCAAACAGGTGGCAGTACTCCGTGGCTACACCGCCGCCGGAGCAGTACTCAACCTCCGTGTGCTTGTCGCAGTAGCCGCTGGGAATATCCTCGGCATATACCAGGGCAGACTGGACACAGGAGAAGCTCTCGCCGTTCAGACCGTTGCGGATATCATTCCGGCAGGCATCCGTTGCCAGCTTGCCGGAGTAGGTGCATACACTCACCGATACCATCTTGCTGGCATCGTACAGGGACATATCTTCCTTCCCCTCGTGCAGAGGACCCATTACCCGTCTGAACAGGTAGGATGCCGTATTGTTAATCCAGTATCCGTCAGGATCGGTTGCACCATAAATGACCTCCGGGGAGTCGAAGCCGGTCCAGACAGCAGCAGTATAGTAGCCGGTGAAGCCGCAGTACCAGCGGTCCTTGTTATCGGCGGTAGTACCGGTCTTACCTGCTGTGGTAATACCGTAACTCCAAGACAAATCCGCTTCCGTACCAGTTCCCCGCCGGGTGCCGTCCTGGAGACAGTAGTTCATATAGTTTACAGTCTTTTCACTCAGCAGCTGTTCCGACTCCTGGGTGTTGTCCAGCACCAGGTTGCCGTTGCTGTCATATACCTTGGTAAAGGTTCTGCCCTCCCGGTACACACCGTCATTGGCAAAAGTGGCAAAGGCAGTGGCCATATCCCGCACCTTCACACCGAAGGTCTGGGCGCCCATAGCCAGAGGGGCAAAGTCTTGGTCAGAGTGTACAACGCCGGCAGAATCTGTATAGCTGTCCACCAGAGAGGACAGGCCAAACTTATCCTTGGCAAACTGATAGCTGTAGCTGGTGCCAATCATATCCAGGGTATTGGCGGCAATTGCGTTGACGGAGTACTGCACAGCATTGTGAATGGTACGGGCATACTCGTACCGCCGGGTATCGTTCAAAGGCCAGGCGCCGTTGTTATAGTTCAGGGGCAGGTCCTTTACCACCGTAGCCGGGGAAATGGTTCCCAACTCAAAGGCAGGTGCGTAAACGGACAATGGCTTGATGGAAGAACCGGACTGGAGCTTGGCATCGGTTGCCCGGTTAAAGTCGTCAAAGCCCTTGTCGTCTCCCACGCCGCCGGCAAGACCGACGATGTTTCCGGTTCGGTTATCAATAATCACAATGGCAGACTGGAGCTGCTGTCCGCTTCTGGTATCAGGAATCTGGGTCAGATCCTTATAGATAGCATCAATTTGGTTCTGCACGTCCATATCAATGGTGGCGTAGATATTGTAGCCGCCTCTTTGGATCTTCTGCATATAAAGCTTCTGGGTATTGTCGTTCCAGGCCACTCCGTCCTGCTCAGCCAGAGCCTTGGCCACATCCTCCAGAACGGTATCCACAAACCAGGAGTACACTTTCTCGGAGCTGTCCTTGTCCACCAGAATCTCGGTGCCGCATTCCGGGCAGTAGTACTTGTCTTCCTCCTGCACCAGGGTGCCTACAATGTTCTGGTAGCCGCAGCTTTCATTGGGGCAGGTGGCCAGGGTGTCTTCCAGGGAGATGCCGTTTTTCAGAACCAGTTCCTGATTCCAGGCCTCTTCAAACTCCTCCTGGGTAATCCAGCCCTGCTCCAGCATCTGCTCCAGCACCAGCTCCTGACGGCTGCGGTTCCGCTCCATGCCGGTCATCAGCTGGCCCTGGTACATAAATTCCTCACCATAGGGGTCGAACAAGGAGGGGTTATTGGTGATGCTGATGAGGCTGGCGCACTCTGCCAGGGTCAGCATCTCCAGCTCCTTGCCGAAGTAGGCCTCCGCAGCACTGCGGACACCGTAGCACATCTGTCCCATAAAAATGGTATTGAGGTACTCCTCCATGATCTGCTCTTTGCTGTATTGCCGCTCCACCTGGATGGCCCGGAAAATCTCAATCACCTTCCGCTGCACCGTCACATCGTTGGCGGAGTCATCGCCCTCCAGCAGCAGCACGTTCTTTACCAGCTGCTGGGTAATGCTGGAGCCGCCCACAGAGGAGTCGCCGAAGAACATTCTGGTGCAGGCCTTGATGGTGGTAAACCAGTCCACACCCTGATGCTCGTAGAAGCGCCGGTCCTCAATGGCAACAGCAGCGTGAATCAGGTTCTCGGGAATTTGGTCATAGGTGGCCCATTCCCGGTTGGCTTCCGCATAGATTCTTTGCAGCAGCTGAATCTGCCCGTCCTCGTCCAGGTACCAGACCTTGGAGGTCATATCCAAATCGCTGTTTTCAAAGTCCATGCCTGCATTGGGCAGGATGTCCTCCTCCAGGTAGTCGCCCAGGGTGGTGGCAAACACGAAAAGACACACCACACCCACAAGCAAAACCGTGGCTGCCGCTCCAAGGGCAATCTTGAAGCCGGCAAACAGGATGCGCCAGGCAGTATACAGCGTCTTTATGGCCCAATGGGGTTTCCAATCCTGGGGATTTTTATCTTCTTTTGACCAGAATTTCCAATTCATGCTTATAGACCTCCATTTCGGCGGCCCTGCCGCCGGGGTAAGAATTATGCTCATTTTGGCATATAGGCATACCATAAGTCATAGTATTATATCACAGCTGCCCCCAAAACGAAAGAACATTTTTTAAATAAATCGTGAAAAACAGAAAATCCGGCCACGACTTTCTTTTTCTCTTTCACTCTTGATTTTTTCCTGATCTGCGGGTACAATATAGCCAGAAAGAGTTCTGGAGGCGTTTTCTATGGCTGATACCTTTGGCTCCGATTTCATGACCATCGTGGATGAGGACGGCACCGAATACGAGTTGGAGGTTCTCTCCTCCCTGGAATACAATGGCATGACGTATCTGGCTGTCATCCCGGCGGATGATCAGGAGGATGCCCAGGCGGAGGTGTCCATTCTCAAATCCGTGGAGGAAGACGGAGAGCCTTTGCTGTGTGCCATAGAGGACGAGCAGGAACTGGAAACCGTATACGGCCTGATTATGGATCAGCTGTATCAGGACGAGGACGAAGAATAACGTGCCTCCTGCTTGGTGCGTGGCGTGTCCTTTTGGACCCACATTTTTTAATCGGGATGTTAGACTTCCCCTTCGTATTGCAGACCTCCCGCCTGCGCTTTGACGTCAGGTGGACGCTGGGAGCAGAGCAGATTGGGAGCGGCAACCCACCTGCCATTTCGTGCAGGTCATAATTGGATGCGTACGGCCAAAGCGGGTAATGGCTGGCAGAGTTTCGGCTCTGCCAGCCATTCTTTTTCCCCTGGCAAGAAAATTTCCCCTCACACACATCCTGACTTTTTCATTTTTCGTCATTCTGTGAGAATTCATACTTGAAAATATTCACTTTATCATTTATAATAGCACGGTCTATAACTGCGGTAAGCCGCAGGATCACTTCGCAAAATGAGAGGAATTGATAACATGAGCGCATCCAGCAAGAAAAAGCTCCGCAAGGAGCAGGAGTCCGCTATGCTTACGGAAAAGCAGCAGCAGGAACAGAAGGAACGGAAAAAACTGAAAGGATATACCATTGCTTTTGTAGCCCTGATTGCGGTCATCGTCTGCGTTGCTGTTTTCAGCCTGGTCAGCGGCGTGGTTAACCGCTCCGGCATTCTCCAGAAAAACACCGTTGCCGCCAGTGTCGGTGACCATGAGCTCAACACCGTGGAATTCAGCTACTACTATACCAATGTAGTCAACAACACCTTCAGCCAGTGGAACTCCGCCAGCAGCAACAACCTGGAACTGTATGCCCAGCTGATGGGTCTGGACCTGTCCAAGCCCTATGACAAGCAGGTCTACAACCAGGAGACCGGCGAGACCTGGGCCGACTACTTCCTGAACGCAGCCCTTTCCAGCGCAGCCAGCGACTATGCCCTGGCGGACAAGGCCAACGCAGAAGGCCACACACTGACCGCGGATGAAGAGGCTGCTCTGGAGAACGAGATTCAGACCCAGAATCTGTATGCCCAGCGCTATGGCTACAGCTCCCTGGACAAGTACCTGGAAGCCATCTATGGCTACGGTGCAGACGAAGCCTCTTACAGAGCTTTCCTTACCAACAGCGCTCTGGCAGCCTCCTACTACAACGCCCATCAGGACAGCCTGACCTATGAGGACGCCGACCTGCGGGCTTACGAGGAAGACCATTATCTTGATTTCAACTCTTACACCTACAACGCCTATGCCCTTTATCTGAGCAGCTATGAGGAAAAGGACAACGCCCAGGAGCTGGCTGAGGCAGATGCCAAGAAGCTGGTGGAGTCCACCTCCGTCGTTGCCCTGGACAAAGCCATTGCCGTTTTGGGAATCAACCAGGAAAAGGAAGATGTAGCCTCTACCGCTTACGAGAATGTCCTCTACACCAATGTGAGCTCCTACGCCCAGGAGTGGCTGTCTGATCCGGATCGTCAGGAAGGAGATATCACCTATCTGCCCATGGAGAGCACCACCACCAATGAGGACGGCGAAGAGGTCAAGAATCTGACCGGCTACTACGTGGTTCGTTTTGAGTCCAGCACCGAAAACAAGGAGCCTCTGGCCAATGTGCGGCACATCCTTGTGAAGTTTGAAGGCGGCACCACCGAAAACGGCGAGACCGTCTACTCCGATGAGGAGAAGGCTACCGCCAAGAAGGAAGCCGAGAAACTGCTGCAGGAGTGGAAGGATGGCGAGGCCACCGAGGAGAGCTTTGCCGAGCTGGCCAAGGAGAACTCCGATGACACCGGTTCCAAGGAAAACGGCGGTCTGATTGAGGACCTTTACCCCGGTGCCAACTATGTAGAGAACTTCCTGGACTGGTCCATCGACCCGGAGCGGAAGGCCGGTGACACCGGTGTGATTGAAAGCCCCTACGGTTATCACGTGATGTACTACGTAGGCGACGATGAGATGACCTACCGGGATTACATGATTGAAAACACCCTCCGTGCTGACGACATGGATGCGTGGTACACCGAGATCGTGGACGCTATGTCCAAGAGCCTGAAGAATACCTCCCGTCTGAACATGGAATACAACGGATAAACAACCGGCGGCGCACTTAGGTGCGCCGCCGCAGACTGTCAATAAAGTCCCAAACCGGCAAAAGCAAAAGGAAATGGGCTTTCATCCCCTTTTGGAGGATTGGTAGAAAAACCAGGTGCAGTTCCTCCAACAAAAGCCCGGAAATTGTTGCTGCGCAACGCTTTTGCCTTAC